>JALFPC010000010.1 GCA_022782305.1 Prevotella sp.
CAAAAGCATTATCGTGCAAGCGTTTATAGAGACGCTTTTGCCCTTTCAGGGCGCAATAGCGGTGGCTAATCTACCCAGGGCGATGCCCTGGGCTATGCGCTTGCTGGGCCTTCAGCCCGCTCCTTAAACGCTTGTCAGCTATAAGTTAACACTTGAGAAATTTGAAACATTAATAACTTTGATAAGTATGAAAGAAGAAAATAAAGATCCGATGGCATGGGAAGTGATAGAAAGCGAGTATCTATACAAGAAACCATGGATGACTGCCCGCCGCGACCATGTCAAACTGCCTACAGGGGCAGAGATCAAAGATTTCTATGTGATGGAATACCCCGAGTTCTGCAATGTTATAGCCATAACCAAAGAGGGAAAGTTTGTAATGGAGCGCCAGTACCGCCATGCCCAGCGGCTCACTGCTATAGAGATTCCTGCGGGGTGTGTGGAAGAGGGCGAAGACCCAATGGATGCCGCCAAGCGCGAATTGTATGAAGAGACTGGATTTGGCGGCGGCGAGTGGTCGAAACTGATGACTATCAGTCCTAATGCCGGCACTTGCACCAACTATAGCCACAGTTTCGTGGCACAGGGAGTAGAACCCATTTCTACCCAGCATCTGGAGGCGTCGGAAGATATCAAGGTGGTGCTCCTTGACCGCGAAGAAGTGATACGTATGCTCAAGAATGATGAGTTCCACCAAGCCATGATGGCCGCTCCATTATGGAAATACTTTTCAAATCTATAGCCATTCATATCACTAACAACGCACTCAGAAGGTTGATAATATTTGCCACCCATTGCTGCACGATAATAAGCAATGTGTGGCAAATATTGGTTAAAAAATAGAAAGTTTGCAAAAACTGCATACATAATAATTTGTTTTGTTGTTATCTTTGTTGTCGCAAATAATTATCAACTTATATTTATTAGAAAAACGACACCAAAGATAAGATGAAGAGAAAGACGAAGACTTGGCTATTGTTGCTTGCCTGTGCTGCTACAACACCCATACTGGTATCCTGTTTCAAGGATGAGCCAGCCAATGCAGAGTGTGACATTGAGAAGGCATGGATTCATTTCGACAATCCTGCTGAGGTGGTATGGAACCTCAACGACACCATTCAGGAAGATAGCGCATTGGTAAATCGCGACCTTATAGTGTTTAAGGTGAAACCCAATACAGATCGCAGCCATCTTGCACCTTGTTTCAAACTCACTCCTGGTGCCACCATCATGCCAGCCAGTGGAAGCGTGCATGATTTCACCCACGACACCATATCTTATACAGTGACATCAGAAGATGGAGAGTGGCGCCGTACATACCGAGTGGCAGTGCAGGAGCAGCGCCGCACCACACTTGATGTCATCACCTATCGGTTTGAGCATTTCTCACTATATCAGGTGCCCAACAGTTCAGCCAGTTATTACACCTGGTATGAGATGCTGAGCGAAACAGAGCACGAGGATATATGGGCAAGCGGCAATGGAGGATTTAAACTGAGCAATTTCTCTGCCAAGCCCGATGAATATCCTACAACTCCTTTGGCAGAAGGATATCAGGGATATGGCGTCAAACTGGTGACACGCAAGACAGGACCAATAGCGCAGGCCGTAAACAAGCGCATAGCCGCAGGCAACCTCTTCCTTGGCTCCTTCGACCCCACCAATGCGCTCACCGATGCCATGCGGGCCACACATTTCGGTGTGCGCTTCGACAAGAAACCACTCACCTTCAGCGGTTGGTATAAGTATCAGCCTGGAGAGAAATTCCAAAATCAGGATGGTTCTGTAGTAGACGGCAAGCAGGATGTGGGCACCATATATGCCATACTATACCGCAATACCGACGAGTCGGGACTTCCTGTCACACTATATGGCGACAATGTGCAAACCAGCCCGTATATAGTGGCCAAGGCCATAGTGACAAATATCGAAGCCACCGACCAGTGGACCCATTTCAGTGTGGATTTCAATTATTTCGGAATGGATATCGACTATCAACAGCTCTCTGAGTTTGGTTATAATCTGACCATCGTATGCTCGTCTAGCGTAGATGGTGCCTACTTCCAGGGTGCCGTGGGCAGCACCCTCTGCGTGGATGAGTTGACCATTACCTGTGAAAAAGAAATATTATGAACATGAAAACAACAAGACAAATAATGGCTTTGGCCATGATCATCATCACGGCACTGCCAAATGCTGTTATGGCTGAAGCACCTCAAAACACTATGGCAAACAAAACAGCTGCTGACTCGTTGCACTCAGGCACATGGTATTACACAGCACGACTGGGACTCAATATCGGCGGCACTGCTCCCGTGGGCATGCCAGCCACCATCAGAAGCATGAACAGTTATAAGATACAACCCAATTTCACCCTCGGCATAGATGCTGAATATTTTATCTCAGGGCGCTGGGGAGTGATAACCGGCATACATATTGACAACAAGGGCATGAATGTGGATGCTACTGTGAAAAACTATCACATGGTGATGACCAAAGGAGGCGACGAACTGGAGGGATACTATACGGGACGACTGGTTACCAAGGTAGAAGAGTCGATGGTAACGATTCCAGTGCAGGCCACATGCCATCTCGGCAGGCAATGGCGACTCAGGTTGGGCCCATATATCTCTTATGTCTACACCCGCTCGTTTAAGGGCTATGTATACGATGGTTATCTGCGATATATGACCCCAACGGGAGAGAAAATCATGATCGGACACGACCATGATAGTCGAGGCACTTATGATTTCAGTAGCCACATGAGAAAACTCCAGGTGGGGGTAGGGGCTGGAGCCGACTGGTCATTCAGCAACCGCTGGGGAGCGTATGCCGACCTGCAATGGGGACTGACAGGAGTGCACGAGAGTTCATTCAAGACCATCGAGCAGACTCTCTATCCCATCTTCGGCACATTGGGTCTTACCTACCGCCTAAGATAACAGACAGAAAACCAACAAACATAGTATTAAATAAAAACAAGATTTGAAATGAAACAGATTTTTACTACACTTTGTCTGGCCATAGTATCCACTGCTACCATGGCTACAGACTACACTGACATGCTCACCGTGAGCATCAACGGAACCGACGTGGCACAGCAGCCCGCCACCATAGTAATAAACCAACAGGACAATGGCCTCTATTCACTTCGCCTTGACAATTTCATGCTTGGCGCAGATATGCCAGTGGGTAATATCCTGCTCACTGATGTGGCTGCCACACCAAGCGGAGATAACGCAACAATACAAGTAACCCAACAGGTAAACATCACTCCTGGCACACTGCCAGGACTGGGCGATGGCGACTATCTCGGTCCTATGCTCGGCATCATACCTATTTGCGTAAATGGAGAGATGACCGACAATGCGCTCTATGCCATCATCAGCATAGACCTTACCGCCACCTTGGGTCAGAATATCGTGTGCACCTTCGGCACAGGCGGCTATCAGCTCAAAAACTCTGGATTTGAATATTTCCATACCGCCACCATGAGCAATGCCAGTAGCGACGAACCCAACAACTGGCATTCGTTTATGAGTTGCACTGGCAGTTTCGCATCCCTTGTGGGCACCATACCACACACCTTCATAAGCGAAGATGTGCGCCCCGGCAGCCTCGGCACCAAGAGTGTGCTCATCAAGTCGGGCAAGGTGCTGGGAGCAGTGGTGGCAAATGGAACCCTTACCACAGGACGTCTGCAAGCCAGTGCCATGGTGGCCACCGACACTAAAAACTGCTCATTCACAGACCCCTCTAAGAGCGACCTGGATGCCAATGGCGATCCTTTCTTTGCACCATTTAAGGGCCAGCCCGATAGTCTGGCCGTATGGGTACGCTTTAGTCAGGAAACGCCTCAGGCCGCACATCCCTATGCCACTGTCAATGCAGTGCTCATAGATAGCAACTATTATCAAGACCCTGAAGACAAGGCATACGACAATTATCTTGCTAAGGCCACATGTGCTACCATAGAGAGTCGTGGCGGAGCATGGCAGCGACTGAGCATACCCTTTGTGTATGAAGAGGGTGTGAGTCTGAAGCCCCACTATATGCATGTAACCATGTCTACCAATGCCGATGCCGGTCAGGGCACAGGCAGCGATTCTCTCATAGTTGACGATATCCAGATGATATACAATTGCGGCATAAGCAGTTTAAAACTCAAGGGTCAGGAGATTGCTCCTATTGAGGGTACTAATACATACGAGACCGAATTGTCTTCAGAAGTGTCAGCTGCCGATATAGCCATAGTCACCGATGGCCGTGAGTCTAATTCTCATGTGAGCCTCAAACAGATGGAAGGTGGGGTAAAGGCACTCATCACCGTTACTGCCGGCGACCTTAAATCCAATCAGTATCAGTTGCTTATCAAGGGCGCCAGTCTGCCCACATCCATAAGTGGCATCACCAATGGCGCTTGCGGTGCATCTGAGAGCTACAATCTCAATGGTCAGCGCATAAGCCATGGTCAGCGTGGCATAGTAATAGAGCGTGGTGCCAATGGCATTCACAAGGTGCTGAAGAAATAATCTATCATATTAGCGAGGGTGACGCGGGAGCGCGTCACCCTTTCTCTTGCCGTTATTCGTTCAAACTTGGTCTTCATCTGAAGATTACTCGTCATTTTTAGAGATATCTTGAAGTTAATATCCTTCACACCCACTCAACTGTAGAGCATGGTAATGTCTTCCTCTTTAATCCCCTTAGGATTGTTGTTGAGATTTTCATTATTACCTGTTGTTATTGTCTCGCAATACATGTTGATATTTTCATATATCAGGCATTTGGGTTATATTCCGCAGTGCTGAACGTAGATTCCGCAGTGCTGAACATATATTCCGCAGTGGCGAACATATATTCCGCAGTGCGGAATATAAATCAAACACAGTTTATGGTTGATTAATACATGGTATTATGCACATATCTATATGACTGTTTTAATACATTTACAACTATTAATCAGATAGCGTCTTTTTAGCTTTACGAGGGTGGCATTGTATGAGAGAAACAACCACAATCAGAATGTGATTGTGGTTGCTATTGTGCTAACTTTATTTGTTATATATCTCAGACAATTTGAGTAGTAGGGCATTGCCCCTAAGGTCGGAGGCTATTATCTTTCCCTGTGGGTCTACAAGCACATTGGAGGGGATACTGTTTACTCCATACTTTTCGCTTGCTGCACATCGCCAGCCCTTAAGGTCGGAGATGTTATGCCATACCATTCCAAGTTTCTCAAT
>JALFPC010000027.1 GCA_022782305.1 Prevotella sp.
CCTCTACGTTATAGATAGGGATGATGATAGATACGTCTTTCATATTTTTATATTTCAAAAATTGATTTGTCTGGCAATAGCGAATTGAGTGCTTCATTTATTCGAGGCTTAATCTCCATGAAGTCGGTATTCGAAAGCAAAGGATCGTCATTAATTGATATTATATCATATTTCTGCTGGATAATTGAGGTTATTATCTCATCACAGTTGGTTAATGAAGGAGAAAAATATTTTCGTTGTTTAATCTTACTATATGGAGCGAACTTGTTTTCTGCCAACTGCCAATAGCGTATAAGCCATTGGTTGACATCAGTGTTTTGTCTAAACTTGTTATGACAATGCTCGTTAAGATAATCGTGGTAGTAATGCCACACTGTATCGAAAGTGCTTTTGAGGAAAGGCTGTGCAGAGTGAACCGTATTGAACCCTGTAAAGAAGTGCTGATTGGCTTTCAATAAAGCTTGCATCATACCATGAAATCCCAAGTAAGGACCGTACCATTTGTATAGGTTTCCTCTTGTAACATTTTGTTTCCTGAAATGAGCATTTAAAAGGCCTAAATTTGTAAAATCAACGTGCTGGATTGTTATGTCATTAGGAACATAAATACTTAAGAGAGTTTGCTGAAGCGAAGAATCACATGGAAGCCCATGACGGAAAAAGTCTGTCGGCTTTAATGGTCGAATAGGAAAAAAGTCGTCATTCATATAAATGAAATACTTGCCCAGTTCTTCTATCCTATGCAGATTGAGTTCTATTGTGTGACTATTAAATGTAGGGAGATATTCTTTGGGTATATAGTCGGAATGATTAATAAGCCTCAACTTTTCGCAGTTCTCATTGATCCATTGAGGCTTTTGTCCACAAGTGATAAGAAACACACGATTCACCCATGGCCAGAATTTCTCTATGCCACGGAAGATGTATTGCAGATTATCCCAATCACGATAGCGTGAATCTGATTTGTCGGCAGACTTCATTTCTTTATATTCGTCTTTCAACTTCTGCCATTCTGGGTCGTTTCCGTCAACCCAGGGAATTACTACATCTATTCTATCGTTGTTCATAACTTTTGATTTATGAGATAATTTTTCAAATAATCACTTAGTATTTATTCGAGGCAAGTCTCTTCCCCTCGTTATAGGCAATGACGACTATCGACACGAGTTGATTTCATTTCATTCAAAGTGCAAAGTTAACAATTAACTGCGAAAAACAACTCGTTTCTAAAAAAATATCGTATATTTGCACCATAAAAGGCAATGATGTGCATTTAAACCAAATAGAAACGATGATGACATACAATAAAAGAATGATGGCAATGGCAGCCGCTGCGCTACTGGCATATCATGCAACGGCACAGGAAAGGAGCACCTTTAATGTGTCGCTCTTCGGTAATGTAGACACGCTGAGGGGCGCACAGATAAACGTGATCTCCGGTGTGACCAATAAGGAGATGAGGGGAGTGAGCATAGCTGGACTGCTGGCCTCGAGCAAGGGTAAGTCTTATGGTGTGCAGATATCAGGTGGACTGAACTCTGTGGATGGCAACATGCGCGGATTGCAAATGGCTGGAGTGGCAAACATAGCCCATTATGCTAACGGCGTGCAGATAGCAGGACTATCAAACGCTTGCACCTCTCCAATGCGCGGCATACAGATTAGCGGCATCACCAATATAGCTATGGGAGTGAAACGCGGCATACAACTATCTGTTGTGGCCAACGTATGCAGCGAGTATATGCGCGGCATACAAACAGCCATGTATAACTATGCCGATACCCTCAACGGTTGGCAGTGGGGAGTGATAAACGCCTGCATGAGCCATCCACGAGGAGTGCAGGTGGGACTGATAAATTATAGTCGCGACACCATTGCACACAAGGTGGGATTGGTAAATGTGAACCCGCTGACCCGAATAGACGTGATGGCGGGTGGCGGCACTTCCACCAAAACCAATGTGTCACTGAGGTTCCGCAATCGCAGCACATACAGCATCATCGGGTTCGGCACCCATTTTATGGGATTCGATGATGATTTCTCGGGGGCACTATTCTATCGCTTGGGGCAGTATGTGATGCTCGGTCAGAGATGGTCGCTGAGCGGAGATGTGGGCTACTGCCATGTGGAGACATTCAAGAAAAACAGCAATGATGGGCCCAAGAGGCTCTGCTCGTTGCAGGTGAGACTGAATGTAGACTACAGCATCAATAAAACTCTTGGTGCATACGCCTCGGTGGGCTATGGCGACACAAGATACTACCATCATTTCTCAAAATACAGACAGAGGATGATGGGCGAAGCTGGACTAACCTTTAGATTGGCAAGGAAATGAAAAAGTTATTATCTATAATGGCGGCAACAGTGATAGGCTGCGGTGCCACATACGGCGAAAGCCAGAGCCAGACTATGAATGCCATCGACAGCATGGCAAAACGATATATCGGCGATACTACACACATCTATGCCTATGATAATCCCGAGCGCAAAAAACGTCCATGGACGGCGGCGGCAGAAACCTTCGGCATCAATGTGTTTGTGCAGTGCTTCGATCGTTTCGTGCTCGATGCCGACTTTGCAAAGATCAATTTCAAAACCATCAAGCACAACTTCCAGCATGGTTTCGTGTGGGATAATGACCAGTTCTCCACCAACCTCTTTGCCCACCCATACCATGGTGGACTCTATTTCAACGCCGCGCGAAGCAATGGCATGACCTTCTGGGAGTCGACACCATACGCCCTGTGCGGTTCGCTCATGTGGGAGACAACATGCGAGATAGAACCTCCTGCCATCAACGACTTGATTGCCACCACTATGGGAGGAATATGTATAGGTGAGATAACACACAGGGTGTCAGACCTCATATTAGACGACAGCAAAAGGGGCGGAGCACGATTCTGGCGCGAATTTCTCGGCACGGTAATATGTCCGATCAAGGGACTGAACAGAATAATCAGTGGAGATGCATGGCGGGTGCGCAGCACATATTACAAATATCATGACTATGACCGCTTGCCCGTAAACCTCGAATTGTCTGCAGGTCTGAGATATCTGGCCGACAACAACTCACTGTTCAGAGGCGAAAGCAATCCTTATCTTAATGTGGCACTGTCGTACGGCAATACCTTCGGAGACGAAGACAATTCGCCATACGATTATTTCACTGCCGATGTGACCTTCGGCATGAGCAGCAACCAACCGCTCATCTCAGGAGTGCATCTCTTGGGACGCCTCTGGGGCATGCCCATAGAAACAGGCGGCGAGATGAAAACAGAGATAGGCTTATTCCAGCATTTCAATTATTATGACTCACAGCCGGTAAAAGACGGAAGTAATCTCGTGCCATACCGCATATCCGAGGCCGCCTCAGTGGGACCTGGCGTGATATGGCGATTTCCACAAATAGGCAATCTCACCACTCTCGAGCAGCGAATCTTTATCAATGCCATACTCCTGGGAGGCAGTCTCAGCGACTATTACAATATCATAGACCGCGACTATAACATGGGAAGCGGATATAGCGCCAAGGTGGTCACGATGATGGAATTCGGCAAATACGGACGCTTTATGGTGGGAGCAGATTATTACCGCATCTATACATGGAAGGGGTATGAGGGCAAGGATCTTGCTACTGTTGATCCACTCTATCTCAACGCACAGGGAGACAAGGGCGACGCCATGCTGCTGGTTATCACCCCACGGCTCACTCTGTCGCTTACCGACAATCTGGGGCTCGACATACAGAGTTCATACTACGTGCGCAAAACTCACTATGCCTATTATGATGATGTTAGGGCCCACACATTCGATGCCCGCATAGGACTGCTATGGAAGATATAACAAACAAACAGACAGCCGACTTTATTGCCGCTCATCTCAATGATGATGTGAGAACACTGGCACTCAAGGTCAATCGCAATGGCGATATAGACATCGACTTCGCACTGAGGCAGATAGCGGGATGGCAGACAGCCAAACGCAAACTGCCATCGTGGACAGAGGTGAAGGGACTGCTCTTTCCTCCACATCTCTCCATGGAGCAATGCTCGGGAGAGCCAGCAGCCGAATACAAAAGGCGTTTGGCTGAACGATTGACACAAGGGAATGAGGCAACCATAGGGGTTGACCTCACGGGCGGCTTCGGTGTTGACTTCTCTTTTATGGCACGCAGTTACCATCATGCTGTATATGTGGAACGGCAGGAGGAACTATGCCGCATTGTAAGCCACAATCTGCCGCTGCTCGGAGTGACCAATGCCAAGGTGGTGTGCGATGAGGCTGAGCATTTTATCTCTGCAATGCAACATGCACATGTCGTATATCTCGACCCAGCGCGCCGCGATGCCCATGGTGCACGCACCTATTCAATCTCCGACTGCACTCCCGATGTGATGGTGTTACTGCCGCAACTGATGGCCAAAAGTAGGCATATAATCATCAAACTCTCGCCAATGCTCGATTGGAGCAAGACCATCAGCGACCTGGGCAGCAAGGTGTCGGAGGTGCATATCGTGTCTACAGGAGGAGAGTGTCGCGAACTGCTCATCGTCATCGACAGCCATCGACAGCAGGAGGACAGGCCCGATATCTATTGCGTGGCCGACCATGAGATGGTCATGATTTCTCCCGAGATGGCCGCGATGCCACTGCGAATTGTGTCAGCCCCATACCAGGAGTGGGCAGGCACCTATCTCTATGAACCACACACCTCGCTGATGAAATCAGGATGCTGGGGAGCCATAAGCAGTATGTATGACATGGAGATGATAAGTGCCAATAGTCATCTTTTCATCTCTGCCAAGCCCGTGGCATCCTTCCCTGGCCGCTCATTTATGATTGATGAGGTGTCAACCATGAACAAACGCGAACTCAAGAGTATGATCGGCACCATGGCCAAAGCAAACATATCTGTGAGAAATTTCCCTCTCACAGCAAAACAACTACGCCTCCGTCTCAAGATGGGAGACGGAGGCGATAGCTATCTCTTTGCCACCACCACAGACGATGGCAGGCATGTGATAATGAAATGCTCCAAGATTACTCGGCAGGACCAATAGCAATCACGCAGCGGTTCTTGTCGTTTTCGCTGAATGGCTGCACGCTGTCGCCCTTGGCATCCACGATAATCCTGCTGGCATCCACATTATATTCCTTTACAAGCTTATCCTTGAAATTCTGCGCACGCTGACGAGAATACTTCATGTTTGTCTGGGAATTGCCTGTCCCCTTGTCAGCATATCCCGTAACCTTTACCTTGGCATCAGGGTTGCGCTGCAGATATTCGGCCACACGCTTATACTGTGCATTGGCATTGTCGCTGCTGCTACAAATCTTGTAGAATACCTCCTCGCGCAATGTCTCCGGGGCTTTCTTCTCTGCCACAACCACAGGTTTCGGTGCATGTTCAACCACAGGCTCTGGAGCAGGCTCTACAACGGGCTCCGGTTCTGGCTCAACCACTGGCTCTGGCTCCACTGGGCGTGGAATAACCACTGGGGCTGCCTTCTTGTATTTATGTCCGAAGCGAAAACTCAAACCCAACTGGGCTGTAATCATCCAGTCATCATTGTTGTTCATCTTTGAGTTGAAACGATCGTCGAGACTGTTGGCAGCCACTTCGAGCGATACTCCCAGAGGTTTGGTCACATCGGTTTCCAAACGCAGACCAGCGCGGATGTTATGGCTCAGTCTCGTGTCGTCCCACACCAATGGCATGTTAAGATTTGTATTGGCGCGAGCCAGAGTGTTGGCCTCGTCATTGCTCCATGCAGTAGTCAGGCCGATACCTCCCACCAGAATTACATTGAGGAAATGCGACTGGCTCTTGCCGCATACCATGTTGGTGAGATTGAAGAGAAGGTCGGCATTGGTGGTCACATAATTCCATTTGTAATAACTGTTGATGGCATCATATCCACTTTTTGCCTGCCAGCCGTTTACATGCAGACGTGCTCCGATGCATGGTGTGAAATAATGACCTATGGAGAATGAGCCCACAGGAGTAATCAGTTCGCTTTTCTTTGCATCAGTGAGGGTTACTTGTGCTCCTCCTTGCAATTCTACAAACGAGTAAGACTGGAGCGCACCTTTGCCACTCTCTTGTGCATTGGCAGTACCTGAAGCAAGCATCAATGATGCCAATGCCAAAACAGATTTTCTAATCAGCATAGTTGTAATCGTTTTATTATGTATGTTATTAAATTGTTAGTTATAATAGTTATTAAAAATTCATATCGATTTGCAAAAATACTGCAACTAATCACAAAAACCAAATTTTTATTGATGTTTTTTTGAAATTATTCAAACTTTTCGTCAGATATTTACTATCTTTGCAGTGCATAATAAGAAAACCACTAATATTAAATAAGACATAATGTCAACAATAACTATCAAGAGGGTAGAAACAAAAAAAGACCTCACACGCTTTATCGATTTCCATTACACATTGTACAAGGGAAGCCCATACGATGCGCCAAACCTATTCAGCGACGACATGCGCACACTGAGCAAAGACAAAAATGCTGCATTCGAATTCTGCGAGGCAGAATATTTCATGGCATACCGCGACGGTGAGATGGTGGGCAGGGTGGCTGCAATCATCAACAATAGAGCAAACAACAAATGGCAGCAGAAGAGAGTGCGCTTCGGATGGATAGACTTCGTGGATGACATGGAGGTATCAAAGGCATTGCTCGATGCTGTGGCACAATGGGGCAAGAGCAAGGGCATGGAGGAGATTGTAGGTCCGTTGGGATTTACAGACCTCGACCCCGAGGGTCTGCTCATACAGGGGTTCGACCAGTTGGGCACACAGGCCACCATCTATAATTACGATTATTACCAGAAGCATTTTGAAAACGACGGCACATGGGTCAAAGATAATGACTATGTAGAGTATAAACTCTATGTGCCAGAAAAGATGCCTGAGAAATATGCCAAGGTGGCAGAAATGGTTACCAAGCGCTATAACCTGCATGTCAAAAAACTGACACGCAAGGATGTGTTTGAGGGTGGATACGGCAAGAAGATCTTTGAGGTGATCAACGACACATTCAAAGACCTCTACGGATATTCCGAACTCTCGGAGAAGCAGATAGAGCAGTATGTGAAGATGTATCTGCCTATGGCAGACCTCAATCTCGTTACCCTCATTGAAGACCGCAATGCCAACAATAAAGTGGTGGGAGTGGGCATCTCAATCCCGTCGCTCTCAAGAGCATTCCAGAAATGCCGTCGCGGACGCCTCTTGCCATTCGGATGGTGGCACATACTTAAGGCACTCAAGTTCCACAAAACAGACGTCGTAGACCTGCTGCTCGTGGGAGTATTGCCAGAATACAGACCCAAAGGCGCCAATGCACTGCTCTTCACCGACCTCATACCATGGTATCAGAAATATGGTTTCAAGTGGGGAGAGACCCATGTGGAAATGGAGCACAACGGTGCCGTACAGAGCCAGTGGCAGTATCTGGAAAGAGAGATGCACAAGCGTCGCAGGTGTTACGTAAAAAAGATTTAGTCTATGGCTGAGAATGATGAACTGAACATCAACGATATGGCTCAACAGCAGCCTGTGGAATATACCGATGATAATATCCGCCATCTGTCGGATATGGAGCATGTGCGCACCCGTCCCGGTATGTATATCGGTCGACTGGGCGATGGTTCGCTGCCCGAAGACGGTATCTATGTGCTGCTCAAGGAAGTGATAGACAACTCCATAGACGAGTTTAAGATGAAAGCCGGCGACAGGATAGAAATCAATGTAGACGACAACCTAAGGGTGAGCGTAAGAGACTATGGTCGCGGCATTCCGCAGGGCAAACTCATCGAGGCGGTGAGTGTGCTCAATACGGGAGGAAAATATGATTCGAAGGCTTTTAAGAAGAGTGTCGGACTCAATGGTGTGGGTGTCAAAGCGGTGAACGCCCTCAGTTCGCATTTCGAGGTTAGGTCATACCGCGACGGAAAAGTTAGGATGGCCACATTCGAAAAGGGTATACTGCAGCATGAGCATACCGAAGATACACAGGACGAAAACGGAACATTCATCTATTTCGAACCCGACAACACGCTGTTTACCAACTATTCGTTTCATGACGACATAGTGGAAACAATGCTCCGCAATTATACATACCTCAATACTGGGCTTGCCATCATGTATAACGGCAGGAGGATAATGAGCCGAAACGGACTCAAGGACCTGCTCAATGATACCATGACCAATGATGGTATCTATCCTATCATACACCTCAAGGGCGAAGATATTGAGATTGCCTTTACACATACCAACCAGTATGGAGAGGAATATCACTCCTTCGTAAACGGACAGCATACCACACAGGGAGGCACTCACCAGAGCGCATTCAAAGAGCACATAGCAAAGACCATCAAGGAGTTCTACAACAAAAACTTCGAATATACAGACATACGAAACGGACTCGTGGCCGCCATAGCCATAAATGTGGAGGAACCGATGTTTGAGAGCCAGACAAAGATCAAGCTCGGTTCGCTCACCATGGCTCCAAACGGCGGAGTGAGCATCAACAAGTATGTGGGCGACTTCGTAAAAACAGGTGTAGACAATTTCCTGCATAAGGAGGCCGACGTGGCCGATGTTATGCTGCAGAAAATACAGGAGAACGAAAAAGAGCGCAAGGCCATGGCTGGAGTAACCAAACTGGCACGAGAAAGAGCCAAAAAGGCTAACCTGCACAATAGAAAACTGCGCGACTGTCGTATCCATTTCAGCGATGCCAAAAACGATAGAAAGGAAGAAAGCTCAATATTCATCACCGAGGGCGACTCTGCAAGCGGAAGCATCACCAAAAGCAGGGATGTGAACACCCAGGCTGTATTCTCGCTCAGAGGAAAGCCCCTCAACTCATTTGGACTAACCAAAAAGGTAGTGTATGAGAATGAGGAATTCAACCTGCTGCAGGCGGCCCTCGATATTGAAGACGGGCTCGACACACTCAGATACAATAAGGTTATTGTGGCCACCGATGCCGATGTAGACGGCATGCATATCCGACTGCTCACTATCACTTTCTTCCTCCAGTTCTTCCCCGAATTGATCAAGAAGGGGCATGTATACGTGTTGCAGACTCCCCTCTTCAGGGTGAGAAACAAACGCACCAAGATTAAAAACAAACAGGTGATAGCAGATGCCGACGCCAAAGACAAGCGCAAGACTGATTTCATAACCAGATACTGCTATAACGAAGAGGAGAGGATAAAAGCTATCGAGCAATTGGGACCCGATCCGGAAATCACCCGATTCAAAGGACTCGGAGAGATATCGCCCGAGGAGTTTGCCAATTTCATCGGACCCGACATGCGGCTCGAGCAGGTAACCCTGCACAAGACAGACCAGGTGCAGAAACTACTGGAATATTATATGGGCAAAAACACAATGGAAAGACAGAACTTCATCATCGACAATCTCGTGGTGGAGGAGGACATAATAAATGAAGATGAGAATGAAATTTTTTAATAGACTGTTGGCTTGTGCTATGGCTGCCGCTATGGTGGCCACCAGTTGTCCTGCACAGACCAAAAACGACAAAGAGGTCATGAAGCATCTGCGCAAGTTGCAGATTGCTGAAATGGCCATCAATGCCTTGTATGTGGACAGTGTGGATGAAAACAAACTCGTGGAGGATGCCATCAAGGGCATGATAGAAAAACTAGACCCTCATTCGTCTTATTCTACCCCGCAGCAGGTTAAGGAGATGAACGAGCCTCTGGCTGGTAATTTTGAGGGCATAGGAGTGCAGTTTAACATGGTTGACGATACCCTTATGGTCATACAACCTATCTCCAACGGTCCTTCAGAAAAGGTGGGAATATTGGCTGGCGACAGGATTGTGGAGGTCAACGATACGGCTATTGCGGGTGTCAAGATGTCACGTGAGACTATCATGAAGAAACTTCGCGGTCCTAAGGGCACCAAGGTAAACCTCGGCATTGTCAGGATGGGCATCAAGGATATGCTCCATTTCGTTGTGACCAGAGACAAGATACCTGTAAAGTCTGTGGATGCAAGTTATATGATCAGACCGGGCATAGGATATATTCGTATTGGCAATTTCGGTTCCACCACCCACAAGGAGTTTCGCGAATGCATGGAGCGCCTGCAGGGAGAGGGTATGACCGACCTCATTCTCGACCTCCAAGATAATGGCGGAGGCTATCTCATGGCTGCCGTTGATGTGGCAAATGAGTTCCTCTTTGATGATGACCTTATAGTGTATACCAAGGGCAGGGTGGCACCCAGCCATACATATCGTGCCAAGGGCGACGGACTCTTTGGCCAGGGTAGGGTAGTGGTGCTCATCAATGAGTATACAGCCTCGGCGGCAGAGATAGTGACGGGAGCCATTCAAGACCAGGATCGTGGTGATGTGGTGGGCAGACGCTCATTTGGCAAGGGACTGGTGCAGCGACCCATAGACCTGCCTGATGGTTCCATGATCAGGCTTACCGTGTCGCATTATTATACCCCTGCGGGCAGATGCATACAGAAACCCTATGTGAAGGGAGAGGCCAAAGACTATGGCATGGACATGCTTAACAGACTCAAGCATGGTGAACTGACCAATCCAGATAGCATACATTTCGCCGACTCGCTCAAGTGCTATACTCTGAAGAAAAAGAGGGTTGTGTATGGTGGCGGCGGCATCATGCCCGACTATTTCATCCCTCTTGACACCACCAAGTATACCAAATACCACAGAGAACTCACAGCCAAGAGTGTGGTATCTACGGTAAACATGAGGTATGTAGATTCGCACCGCAAGGAACTGAAACGCAAATACAAGACCTTCGAAGATTTCAAGGTCAACTACGCTGTTCCTGATGATCTGCTCGAGAAAGTGTTTAAGGAAGGCGAGAAGAAGGGTGTGAAGCCTACCAATGACGAGGAGAAAGAGAAGACAAAGAAGTATCTGGGCATTGTGCTCAAGGGACTCATAGCCCGCGACCTTTGGGATATGAGCGAATATTACAGCATAGTAAATGAATCCTCAGAGATTGTAATGAAAGGAGTGGAACTGCTCGAAAAGCGGTAAAGGCACATATCTGATTGAATGATTGGAACTACACAATCAGAACCAAAAGAATAAGAAATCGAAGCCCTCGTCATAACATGGCGAGGGCTTCGTTTTCTGCTGCTTCCATTATCTCCCTTTCTCCAGGTCCCTTGTCGTTGATACCGCAGAGATGCAAGATGCCGTGAATGATGACGCGGTGCAATTCATCCTCGTATGTCTTGCCGTATTGTTCGGCGTTGGTAGCCACGGTATCGAGGCTTATCACTATGTCGCCGTTTATCCTGTCGCCCTCGTCATAGTCAAAGGTGATAATGTCGGTATAATAGTCATGTCCGAGATATTGTCGGTTTACCTCCAGTATCTTCTCGTCGCTCACAAACATATACCCTATGTCGCCCACCCGTCGGCCATATTTCTGTGCCACGGCCTTTATCCATGCGTTCATTTCACGCTTCTTTATTGCGGGCATGCTAATATCTTCAGCATTGTATGTAATCATGATTCTGCTTTGTTTATGTCATTATTAATGTGTCTTGCTGCCATGAGGCAGAAATGGAGTCACATCCCTGCCAAAATGCATCAGTTCTCTCACCATACTAGATGAGATGCTTGCCAATTCAGGGCGTGCTGGCAGTAGCAGTGTCTCTATGCCGCCGAGTCTGAGGTTTATGTCAGCCTGTTGCAGTTCATACTCATAATCCTTCACGCTCCTCACTCCCTTGATTATGTAATGTGCCTTCTCGCGTTGTGCCAGGTCGATGGTAAGGTCGCCATAATCTTTCACCTCTATGCGGTGCTCAGAGGCAAACACATCGCTTATGCGGGCCACTCTTTCATTGGTGTCAAACATATAATGCTTGCTCTCGTTCACCCCAACACCAATTACTATCCTGTCAAACAGTGGCAGGCATCTTGTCACTATATCGTAATGACCGATGGTGAAAGGGTCAAAACTGCCAGCAAACACCGCCACTCTTTCTTCTTTATTCATACCACACATATTTATGTATTAATAGTATTCATGCCTGTTTCCATGGGTTATGCAAGGCCTATCCCCACAGGTCGGGCTGCATTATGTTGCCGCCATAGGGATTTCGTCCGAAGTGCTTGTATGCCAGTTCGGTCACCATACGTCCGCGGGGCGTACGCTTGATAAATCCCTCCATGATCAGGTATGGTTCGTATACCTCCTCCACGGTGCCCGCATCTTCGCCTATGGCAGTGGCAATGGTAGACACTCCCACTGGTCCGCCCTTGAACTTGTCTATTATGGTGAGCAGTATCTTGTTGTCTGTCTCGTCCAGTCCATATTTGTCTATGTTGAGGGCAGCCAATCCGATATTGGTTATGGCATTGTCAATGCGTCCGTTGCCTTTCACCTGTGCAAAGTCCCTTACCCTGCGCAGCAATGCGTTGGCAATACGTGGGGTGCCTCTGCTCCGTCGTGCTATCTCCAGTGCAGCCTCGTGTTCTATTGGCACGTTGAGGATGCTTGCCGACCGTTTCAGGATATGGCAGAGGGTGTCGGGGTCGTAATACTCCAGGTGTAGGTTGATGCCGAATCGTGCCCTGAGCGGTGCAGTGAGCAGTCCGCTGCGTGTGGTGGCTCCCACGAGAGTAAAGGGGTTGAGGTCAATCTGTATAGACCTTGCCGATGGTCCCTTGTCTATCATGATGTCAATGCGGAAGTCCTCCATGGCCGAATAGAGGTATTCCTCCACCACTGGCGACAGACGGTGGATCTCGTCTATAAACAGCACGTCGTTTCGCTCCAGTGATGTGAGAATGCCTGCCAGGTCGCCAGGTTTGTCGAGCACGGGTCCGCTTGTTATTTTGAATCCCACTCCCAGTTCATTTGCTATGATATTGCTCAGTGTGGTCTTGCCCAGTCCTGGAGGGCCATGCAGCAATGTATGGTCGAGGGGTTCGCCGCGATATTTGGCTGCCTCCACAAACACTTCAAGGTTTTCCACCACCTTAGCCTGTCCGCTGAAGTCGTCAAAGCGCAGCGGCCTAAGCGCGTTTTCATATTCTTTCTCTGATGCGCTTAGGCTATGCTCCTGTCTTATATCAAAATTCTCGTTCATATATATCTATGGTTATAATTGCTCTGGATTCACGCTTCTCATGATGTCAAGCAGTTCGTCCACGGTATTGGCTCTGAGCATGGCTATGCGTGTCTGTCTGAAATTGGGTATTCCCTTGAATATGGGGCTTGCGGCCAGATGTCGTCGGGTATGCAGTATGCCCCGGTATTCGCCTATGCGCTCCACGTTAATGCGCAGTTGTTCTTCGAGGATATCCAGTTTCCATTTGAATGTCATGACAGGGTCGGGTTCTTTTCCGTCGAGATAGTCGTTTATCTCCTTGAATATCCATGGTCGGCCGAAGGTGGCGCGTCCAATCATTACGGCATCCACGCCATATTCGTCAAAAGCCCTCTTAGCCTCTTCGGGAGTGGTTATGTCGCCATTGCCTATTATGGGTATATGGATGCGTGGGTTACGTTTTATCTCTCCTATGAGGGTCCAGTCGGCCTGTCCTGTATACATCTGTGCTCGTGTGCGGCCATGAATGGTGAGAGCCTTGATGCCGCAGTCCTGCAGTTGTTCTGCCAGTGTTGGAATGATGAGGCTATTGGAGTCCCATCCGAGTCGTGTCTTAACGGTCACGGGCAGTTTTACTGCTTTCACCACCTCTCGTGTTATCTCGAGCATCAGCGGAATGTTTTGCAGCATGCCAGCGCCGGCCCCCTTTCCTGCCACTTTCTTTACAGGGCATCCGAAGTTGAGGTCTATGACATCTGGTTTCACCTCTTCCACTATCTTGGCCGCTTCCACCATCGAGGCGGTATCCCTGCCGTATATCTGTATGCCTACGGGTCGTTCGTCGTCGCTAATGGTTAGCTTGCTCACTGTCGATTTCACCGACCGTACCAGAGCTTCGGCACTCACAAACTCCGTATATACCATGGAAGCGCCAAAGCGCTTGCATAGCATACGGAAACCGATGTCGGTCACGTCTTCCATGGGTGCCAGCAGCAGCGGATGTGGAGGTATCGTTATGTTTGCCATTATATGAGTTGTTGTCTGTCTTATTTATTCGTTACTTTCGTAATTCGTTAATTTCGTTATTCGTTAATTTCGTTATTTGTTGCTATTTCAGCAGATGGTAGATGCCTCCTGCGTAGGTCTTCACCACCCCTTTCATCTCGAGCATAAACAGGATTGAGGTCACCTTGTTTACTGGCATTGCCGAGCGTGCCACCACCATGTTTATCTGTAGGTCGTTAGTTTTGCTCAGTATATTAACTATGGTGCTCTCGTCTTCGGAGAGGTCGAGGAAGAGTTGCCGTTCTATTCCCTCGTTTCGTGCTTTTGTCAGTTGCATGTCGGCATCCCATCCCATGGCCTTGGTAAAATCCTCTGCCGAAGTCAGCAGTGCAGCCATGTTGTCGGCAATCATCTTGTTGCATCCCTTTGAGTATTCGTTTGTCACATTGCCAGGAAAAGCAAACACGTCGCGGTTGTAGTCGCGTGCTATCCGTGCTGTGATTAGGCTGCCGCCTTTATTTGCCGACTCCACCACTATGGTTGCATCGCTCATGCCTGCCACTATTCTGTTTCGTTGTATGAAGTTGACCTTATCGGCATTGGTGCCCGACATATATTCGGTGAGCAGTCCTCCGTGGTTTATCATCTGTCCTGCTGTCTCCCTGTGGTTGTATGGATATATCTGGTCGAGTCCATGAGCCAGCACTCCTATAGTCTGTAAGTCGTTTTTGAGGCATTCTTTGTGGGCATTGATATCCACACCGTATGCCAGTCCGCTCATCACCACCATGTTTGGACAGAAAGATTTTATGTCGTGCATAAACGTCCTGATGATATCCTGTCCGTAGGGTGTGCAGTTGCGTGTGCCCACCATGGCTACTGTTCTTGTGGCATTAAGGTCGGCATTCCCCTTGTAGTAAAGCACCAGAGGAGCATCCACACATTCTTTGAGTCGCTGCGGATACCTCTCATCGTCGTAGGTAATGATGGCAATACCCTGCTTATTGGCGAAGTTAATCTCGCTGTCTGCTTTGGCCAGTGCTGCGTCCCAGTTTTTGAATGATTCAGCCATGCGTACCGACACCCCTTGGCATATCTCTTTGAGATTGTTGCGATGGTTAAAAATCTCGGTAGCGCTGCCCGCCTCCTTATATAGTGCCAGGGTGTTGGCATTCTGATATAAGCCCATCCGCCCCAAGGCCATCATATATATCGTTTCCTGGGTCATTTGCCTTCCTCCTGGATGTCTATGGTATTGCCGTTATATTCGAGCATTTTGTCATACCCTGACGAGGCTGCCAGTTTACCGTTTACAAGGCAAACCAGATCCACGGTAGCCCTAAACGACAGTTTATTGTCGCTGAGCCTGTACAGGTCATGCTGAAACACATATTTGATGCCTTCCTTTCTTAGTCCCATCTTGGATACGAACACATCGTCGCATCTCAATGGAGTTTTGTATTGCAGGTTCATGCGTGCCACCACGGCATCCTCGCCCTTGAGATGCATTTCTGCAAAGCTCAGTCCGCATTTCTTTAAAAACAGGTGTCTGGTATGCTCGGTGTAGTGCAGATAGTTTGCGTTGTTTACTATGCCCTCTATGTCACATTCATAGTCGCGCACTTCCATCACTGTCTCAAAGATATAATCATTGTTTTGTTTCATTGTCGTGGGTATTGGTTTGTTGGTTATTGCTGTTGTGGGTTTGGCAATTTTTCTGTTTAAGGTGCTCATATCCTATGCGGCATCTCAGGCAATCTTTTCTGTCGCAGTATTCCTTTTTGAGTTGTATGAGAGCCTGGCTGTCGCCGGCAGTTCTTACAAGCATGCCGCACTCCTGCCACATTCTTGTTATATTGTTGTTTTCGGCTTTTATGCTGTCGAGGATATTGAATGCCCTTTCGCAGAGTTCTTCATTGGCGGTATGCCGTCCGTATGCAAAGAGGAAAGGTACGGCGGTGTTTATTACCAGCACATTAAGCGATGTGTCGCTCAGACGCTTGTCTGAGGCCGTGCTCTCTGCCCCGAAGGTATAGTGTGTCTTCCAGTAGTCTGACACACCTATGGAGTATAGTTGCCGTATGTCGTCCACGGTTTGGCATTCTGTTAGCATGCTGAGTTTGGCCTTTTTCGAATAGTACAGGTTGGCGAGTTGTGATATTCTTATATACGGGAAGTTCTGAGGTCTCATCCTCATAAACCTCCACATCTTGCCATTGATATTGGTGAGTGAGAACTTATGCGCCAGATACTGGTATTCACTGCTTAGCCGCTTGAAATAATCATCCTCACATCCCCCCTTGGCCATATTGCGGCTTCCTTTCACTGTGCCGTCGTCGTCGGGTGTGAGCAGTCCAGCCTGTCCTAGAAACATAGCCTCTATTTGGAAGAGGTCATCGCTATGATGTGCTATGCTACCCAGTTGCAGTTGGCTTGCCCACATCTCGAAAGCATCGCTATTGGTACCAAATCCGAAATTGCGTGCCAGCGTGATGAAATAAGCATCCTCCCACGACCCATTTCTCTGCCGTGCCCTCTCTTCAATGGCTTCGGTTTTTTGCTGCAGTCGTTCTGTTTGCAGTGCCGCCATCCATGAGTGCACCGTAAGTCTGGTCAGCGATGGTATGATGTTATAGCATGGAGGGTATTTATCTGTCTCGAGCAGTAGGCGATAGTTGTCTCTCACATTGTCGGGCACCATGAGCATCATTTGCGGCACATGCTCGCCGCGGCTGTTGGTCACATCGCAGTCTATGTCTGAAGCCACATGCAATATCACATTGTCATAGGCACTATCGTTTTCATGATGATGCTTATACCAGTCGCTACTGTGCACATGTATCTCCACGTTTCCCACCCACACCGTATCATTGATCTTTATCTTGGCATTAAAGAAATCGGGACCCGAGTTGTGGTTATGCAAACCAGGGTCTATAACCTCCACATACTTATTGTCGGTAGTGGAGAGCGGTGTAAGTGGAAACATCTTGTGTTTCCATGTGAAGTGTAGCAGTTTTTCCATTGTTAGGATTTACTCATCATAAAATTGTGCTTATTAACCCAAATTATCATACAAAGATAGTATAAGTTGTTCAGAAAACAAAATAAAAGTTGTTTTTTTGCTATAAATTATGTGTTTATGCACAAAAAAATGTAACTTTGCAGTGTAAATAACATAATTAGGATATGAAGATTGCATTAATAGGCTACGGCAAGATGGGCAAGATGATAGAACAGATAGCCCTCAGCCGAGGTCACGAGATTGTCAGCATAATAGATGTTGACAACCAGGAAGAGTTTGAGAGTCCCGCATTTGCATCTGCAGATGTGGCTATTGAGTTTACTGCTCCCCATGCCGCTTATGACAATTACCTCAAGGCTTTTGCCCATGGTGTCAAGGTGGTGAGCGGCTCCACGGGATGGATGGACGACCATAAGGAAGATGTCATCAGGCTTTGTCGCCAAGAGGGTCACACCCTCTTCTGGGCATCCAATTTCAGTATAGGTGTAGCCATCTTCTCTGCTGTCAACCGTTATCTGGCTTCCATCATGAAGGATTTCCCTCAGTATGAGGTGACCATGCAGGAGGTGCACCATGTGCACAAGCTCGATGCCCCCAGTGGCACTGCCATCACCCTGGCTGAGGATATCATCAGCAATATAGGCAGAAAAGAGTCATGGACCAAGGGCACACTATTGGCTCCCGATGGCACTCTAAGTGGTTCTGAGGACAATGAACCCAACGAACTGCGTATAGACTCCATACGCCGTGATGAAGTGCCGGGCATACACACCGTCAACTATGATAGTGAGGCCGACACCATCACCATAACCCACGATGCCCATTCCCGCCGTGGCTTTGCCCTTGGGGCTGTATTGGCTGCTGAGTATACCAACGAACATGAGGGACTGCTCACCATCACCGACATGTTTCATTTCTAAACCTTGATATATCATTACAATGAAAGACAAGACTATCAACATGCGCCGTCAGTGGATAAAATTCGGCGTTGTTACGGCACTGTGGCTTCTGTTCCTCATCTGGGTGCAGAGTTGGCTCGGACTCCTCGTGGTGCCATTCATCTATGATGCCTATATCTCTCGCAAGATCAACTGGCAGTGGTGGCGCGACTCTGAAACGCCCGTTAGGGTGGTGATGTCGTGGGTAGACGCATTAGTGTTTGCCCTTGTGGCTGTTTATTTCATCAACCTGTTTTTCTTCCAGAACTATGTCATTCCATCCAGTTCGCTCGAGAAATCACTGCTTACTGGCGACTATCTCTTTGTGAGCAAGATGAGTTATGGTCCTCGCATACCCGAAACTCCCCTCACCATGCCCCTCACCCAGCACACCCTGCCTGTGGTCAACTGCAAGTCATATATAGAGTGGCCCCATTGGGATTATCGCCGTGTTAAGGGTCTCGGCAAGGTGAAACTAAATGATATCGTGGTGTTCAACTACCCCTCTGGCGATACTCTCATGTCGTCGCCAAACTATCAGGCACAAGATTTCTATATAGCCTGCTATACCATTGGCCGTCAAGTATATTCCTCACGTTATGACCTTGACTCACTCTCTCCCATGCAGCGTCGTCAGTATTTCGAAGGCATCTACAGTGCCGGACGTCAGTATATCCAGGCCAACAAGGGAGAATATGGTGAGATTATCACTCGTCCCACCGACCGCCGCGAGAATTATGTCAAGAGATGTGTGGGACTGCCAGGACAGACCCTTCAGATAAAAGATCGCATCATATATCTCGACGGCAAGGCCAACAAGGAACCAGATAATGTGCAGTATACCTATCATGTCAAGCTCAAGCAGTCGCTCAATGACGACCTCATGAAGGAGTTGGGCATATCCATGGAAGACCTCATGAGCCTTAACACCACAGGTGTGATGCCACTCACCAAGCGAGCTGTAGAAGTGTTTAAGAGTCGCCATGACCTTGTGGAGAGCATATCCCTGAATACCGATGCCTCCGACATTGAGATCTATCCTCTCAATGGCAACAAGCACTGGACACGCGACAATTATGGTCCTGTATGGATTCCCGCCAAGGGCAAGAGCATCAAACTAACACTTGACAATCTGCCCATCTATGAGCGTCCCATCCGCGCTTATGAGAAAAACAAACTCGAGGTGCGTGATGGCAAGATATTCATCAATGGCAAGCAGACAGACCAATACACATTCAAGATGGACTATTATTGGATGATGGGCGACAACAGGCATAACTCTGCCGACTCACGCTATTGGGGATTTGTGCCCGAAGATCATATAGTGGGCAAGCCGATATTCATCTGGTGGTCGAGCGATCCCGACCGTGGCGGACTTGGAGGCATCAGATGGAGCCGACTCTTCTCCCTTGTCGACAATATCAAATAAGCCCTTTCATCATTACAACCCCTAATACTGAAAGCCTATGAAACTCCAGATTACCACCAACAGAGCACGCAAGACCGCCGACTGGTTGCCATTGCTCCTCGTGCTGGTCATTCTGGTATTCATAGTGCGTACCATGACTGTAAGCATCCTCACCGTCAATGGGGATGCTTTCAGTCCTCTCTACCAAAAAGGCGACATGCTGGTAGTAAACCACTGGAGCTATGGTCTGCGCACTGGAGGCAAAGGGTCGCTTTTCAGCTATGGCCGTTTGCTGCGCAGTCCCGTAAGGCATGGCGACATCATAGCCTTCGACAGTCCCTCCGACAGCATTCGTGGGATTATGGTAGGCAGATGCAAGGCAGTGCCTGGCGATACCATTCCCCTGTCGGGAGGCACTGTGCTCGTGCCTGGTCTCATCACCTGCGCCAGAGAAAACTATTATTGGATTGAGATGCCCTGCGGCAAGCATGGCAAGACCACACAACTCGGTCTCGTGGCCGAAAGCAAGATAATAGGAAGAGTGGTGAAAACAATCAGATGGTAAACAATACAACCCCCTCACTGACTATGCCCAACCAAGGTAACACATGCCTGTTGTCAACAAGTTATTTCGCACCTATAGCATGGTATCAGGCCCTCTATCGCCATGACCATGCCATCATAGAATCATGCGACTCCTATTATAAACAGACCTACCGCAACAGGTGCATCATAGCCACTGCTAATGCCACCCAGACCCTCACAGTGCCAGTGGAGAGAGACCATGGCACTAAGCAGATAATGCGTGACATACGTATCAGCGACCATGGCAACTGGCGACATGTGCATTGGAATGCGCTTCAAAGTGCCTACAATCTCTCGCCCTTCTTTGAGTATTATGCCGATGATATCCGTCCGTTTTTTGAGAAACGGTGGACATATCTCATTGATTTCAATCTCGATATATGTCAGAAGATATGCGAACTCCTCGACATACAACCCTCCTACGCTCTCTCTCAACAGTGGACCACCCATGAGCAATGCCTCGAGCATAATATTGATGACCTCAGGGGCGACCTAACACTCTCCACAGCCAAACCATATTACCAGGTTTTTGCACAAAAGCATGGGTTCCAGGCAGACCTCAGCATACTCGACCTGCTCTTCAATATGGGCAACGAGGCGGTTCTGTGGCTTTGATTGGTTATGTAATAACCCTAATTACTACTAACACTGATAATATACAAACTAAATACTACTTATTATGCTCAACGTAAAAAATATTATGCTTGTGGCAGGACTGTCGGTTGTCTGTTCTGCCCAATGCCCATTGGTGGCGCAAACCAAGTCTTCTACCGAGGCTGTACCCTTCACACAGGTTAAGATGAGCGAGGCTTCCTTTTGGGGCCATCGCATCAAGGCAGCCCGCGATGTGACCATTCCACTGGCTTTCAGTAAGTGTGAAACCATGGGGCGCTATTCCAATTTTGTCAAGGCAGCCCATCCCTCTCCCGACTATGACGTATCGAAATTCATGGGGTTCTCCTTCGATGATACCGATGTTTATAAAACCATTGAAGGAGCAAGCTATGTGCTACAAACCATGCCCGACAAACATCTTGAGGCATATATAGACAGTGTACTCGATATAGTGGCGGCAGCACAGGAATCCGATGGCTATCTCAACACAGCACGCACCATCAACCCCGCCAAACCGCATGGATGGGTGGGCAGCAAGAGATGGTCTAAAGAAGAAGAACTAAGCCACGAACTATACAACCTCGGACACATGGTAGATGCAGCCTGCGCCCATTACCAGGCCACGGGCAGCACTAAATTCCTTGATATAGCACGCCGCTATGCCGACTGCGTATGCCGCGAGGTTGGCCCTCTGCCGGAACAGGCCACAGTGGTGCCAGGGCATCAGATTGCCGAGATGGCTTTGGCTCGACTCTATAAACTAACAGGCGAGAAGAAATACCTTGATGAGGCTAAGTTCTTTCTCGACTATCGTGGACGCACCAAGATCAAAAACGCTTATTCTCAGAGCCATAAGCCCGTGGCAGACCAAAAAGAGGCCGTTGGGCATGCCGTTCGTGCCGGATATATGTATGCTGGCATGGCAGATGTGGCTGTGCTAACTGGCGACAGTAGTTATATCCGCGCCATAGATGCCATTTATGATAATATAGTGGGCAAGAAATACTATATCACAGGTGGTGTAGGAGCACGCCACGCTGGCGAAGCTTTCGGTGCCAATTATGAACTGCCCAACCTCACAGCATATAATGAGACCTGCGCAGCCATCTCAATGGTTTATCTCTTCCATCGCCTCTTTCTGCTGCATGGCCACTCCAAATATATTGACTGCCTGGAGCGCACATTGTATAATGGAGTTATCAGTGGCATGAGCATAGAGGGCGATCGTTTCTTCTATCCAAACCCTCTGGCCTGCGATGGCAAGTATCATTTCAATTCCGACAATACCATTGAGCGTCAGCCTTGGTTCGGTTGCGCCTGCTGTCCCAGCAACCTCTGCCGCTTTATTCCATCAGTACCAGGATATCAGTATGCAGTAAACGGCCAAGACCTATATGTAAACCTCTATGCCTCGGGACTGCTCACCACCAAGATCGGTGGCAAAAACCTCGAAATAGAGCAGACCACACTCTATCCCTGGGATGGCGACATCACTCTGACCGTCAAGAATGCCCGTGCCAAGCGCTTCCGCATGATGCTTCGCATTCCAGGATGGGCAAGGGGTAGCGTGGTGCCATCAGACCTCTATTCCTTTGCCGACAAGACCACCGACTCATGGTATGCAACCGTTAACGGCATCCGTGTGGAGTCGGCTCTTGAGAATGGTTATCTCGTCATTGACCGCCAGTGGCGTCGTGGCGACCGTGTGCAACTCCATCTCGACATGTCGCCACGTTTTGTGGCTGCCAATGGCAAGGTGACCGACGACCGTGGACGCCTCTGCGTGGAGCGTGGTCCATTGGTATACTGTGCCGAATGGTGCGACAATGATTTCGACCTCCGCCATTTCGTGGTAAACAGAAACAAGAAGATGACAGTGGAGCAATGCCCCGAACTCCTTGGTGGCATCACAGGCATCACCGCCTATGGCACCATCCTCAAAGCCGATAATAATGGTCAGATCAGTGCCACACCATCATCACTCAGTCTCATACCATATTACTCTTGGAACCACCGCGGGGCAGGTCTCATGCAGGTATGGATGCCCGCAAGCCTGGAAGTAATAGAATAATTAATCAGAGCTATCACATTATAACATTATGAGAGGGGCTGTGCCGCGATGGCACAGCCCCTCTCGTTGGTATTATCCTATGGATATAGATTATTTCACAAGAGCTTTTACTATGGTGTTGCCCACCTTGACAATATATGTGCCAGGAGCCACACTGATAGTAGCGCTGTTTTCAACGTTGCCGCTGAATACTGTTCTACCGTCGGCATTGGTGATGATAACATCCATGCCCTCGGCATTTGTCAGACCGATAAATCTCTTGCCGCTTGCCACGATGATATTCTTGCCGCTTACGGTGTTGATGCCAGTTGTAACCTCTACAACTACAGCGTTTGAAGCCTTAGACTCACCCTTGTCGTAAACAACGGTCACTACGTAGGTGTGGCTGCCCTCAGCTGCTGTTGCATCGATAAAGCTTGGCTCAGCTACAGGTTCAGCGTTAACCTTCACACCATCACGATAGACATTGTAACCGATGAGAGAAAGCTCCTGCTGTGCTGCATTTGCTGGTACGTAGGTAACATCGTCAACGAGGAAGATGAACTTATCGTTAGAAGTACATCTGATGGCGAAATACTTAGCACCTGCAGGCAGGTTGTAAGAGTATTCAGTCCACTCATTAGGCACTTGGTCCACTGCCTCTACAAGGGTGAAGTCCTCAACGGCCTTTCCTGTAGTAGAGTAGAGCACCTCAAATGACTCTGCACCATACTGGAGTGTGTATGACTTAGCCCAGAACGAGATGGTCTGTGCATCGCCACTGAGTTCAGGAGAAATCATCCAGTCATTGTTTGGACCTGTGGTAGCAGCGAAGCTACCCAGATACTTGTTGCCGGAGTGAGCGGCAAATGACTGGTTGAAGCCATCGTGAGAAGCATCCATTACGATGTATGCCATTGCCTCTGCAGCATGTGGGTATTCAACATCCTGTATGACATAGGTTTGGGAACCATCGCCATCGATGAATGTCCAGTTGCCTGTAGGATTAACGGCAAATGACTCAAACTCCTCGAAGTCCTCGGTTACAGGTTGTCCGGCAGCAGCCTCTGGATTAGGCTCGCTCCATGTCAGTTTTACACCTTCTGTGGTCATCACACCACTCAGGTCGCTGACAGTAGGATAGTTGCTCTGCTTAACCTTAACGCTTACCGAATCGGTAGCATTGTTGTCTGCATTCTGGTCGGCAGCCCAGTTGATCTTGGCTGTGTATGTCAGCACCTCAGGAGAGGTGATAGATGCAGAATCAGCAAAGCTTATTGTTGATCCGTCACCAGATGCGATGTCATCACCAGTTACTGAGCCTGCCAATGCGCCATTTCTATAGAAGTCTACAGCATAGCCAGTGGCTTTATCTGTGCCAAAGTTTGCGAGGTCTACAGTCACATTGAATTTCTCTCCAGGAACCACACTCTTTGGAGCAACTATTGCACCAGCCTTGAGGTCGTAGTTCAGAGGAGTATCGATCACGATATTGTCGATGAGAGTGTAGTTATGTGTCTGTGTGGTTGTTTTGAATGCAAACTGTATGGTTTTGCCCTTGTATGCGCTCAGGTCTACCAAAGCCTTCTTCCATCCTTCTTCAGGACCGGCTGTATATGTAGAGCCTACCACCTGCCAGCCTGCGCCTTCGTTCACTTCCACCTCAATGGTGTTGCCGCCATCTTCAAATCCGTAGTACCAGAATGAGAGGGCTGCGTTGTCAACAGTAATCTTGAGTTTGCCAGAGAAGAAGCGAGAGATATCGCCCACAGCAGAACCCTTGCCACCAAGGAATCCTTTGTCGCCATCCTGTGCAGGCACACCAGATGAATCATCCAACAAGGTCCAGCTGGTATCTCCAGATACTGTCTCATATCCGAATTTGAAAGAGAGTGTTGATTCTGGGAAGCTTTCGGCAAATGGAGTGGTGTAGGCAGGACCTACAGCTATCATGTCTGTCATTTCATAATCTTCCTTGTTTGTACCGATGCTGTTGCTGGCGAAGATGCCATAGTATACGAAGTCCTGACCTTCTGCTGGATCTATAGCCTGGAAGGTATAGGTGGTGGCAGCCAGATTCTCCACTACTACCTCGCCTTCTGCATTGAGGATGGTATATGTAACTGTGCTTGGATCGATAGGCTTACCATTTACGTCGGTAGTAGGAGCGGTCCAAGAGATGGTCACCTCACCCTCGGTTGCTGTTTCGGTTATGGTTGAATTTGCCGGAGCAGCAGGAACGCCCAAACCTACGTATTCTGATGCAGAGTTTGACATGCCCACACCATCAGCATTGTATGCCTTCACAGTATATACATGTGTGCCTGCTTCCATACCGCTATCGGTAACGGTCTGCTCAGAACCAACGGCTGGGTTGTCGATGGTCTTCACGGTCACGCTGTCGTCGCGGAGCACTACAATCTTGGTAATAGAAGAAAGGGTATTGCCGGCAATGGTCTTGGTAGGAGCCTTGAATGTGATGGTAGCAGACAGAGCCCCTGCTGGATCGCTAGCAACCTTCAGATTGGTCACTGAGTCAGGTGCAGCTGTAGACATACCCTCGCTGATAGTGAGGTTGTCGGCATAGAGATAATAGGTGTCAACATCGCTGATTGCGTGCAGACCTATATAGTATATTCCAGTTGTGGCAGGAGTGATATAGTTAGACAATGTAACGAATTCTGCTGATGGCAAATCTGTAGGACCTACTATCGTTTCGGTCATGCCCGCAGCGGTGGCCTCAGTACCAAACTTAGCCTCTATGCGCTCTGGCCATTTGCTTGAGTTAGACCTTGCATCGAAGGATACCTTATACATCTTGCCGCCTTCCAGTTTAACAGAAGGTGTGATGAGCCATCCGTCCATTGGATTAGTGTCGTTATATTTGAATCTTACTGATCCGCCATACAGTTCCCATTTTCTGTCATCGTCATAACCATTGATGTTGGTATAACCATTCAGGGCGTTCTCATCATCGAAGGTATTGATATATGGTGGCACGATGATGCCGAGCTGAACTTGGTTAGACACTGCTTCTGCTGACGCCTCGTCACCCCAAGAGGCAACCACGGTATAATAGAATGAGGTGAGCACTTCGGCACTCATGGGCTCGCTGAAGGAGGTGCCCTCCTGCTTGTCTGCCACTACCACTGCGCCTGGATATCGTGTCACGGTGTAGCGTACCTGTGCAGGGTCGAAATAGCCACCGTTTACAGTCTCTGTAGCAGCATCCCAGCTGAGGTTCATGTTGGTACCGTCGTATGCAAGCACGAGATTAGATACCGGTTTCAATACGTCGTTACCAACATAAAGAGTCATCTTGGCTTTTGGACTGTTGCCAACGCTGTTGGCCACGGTAACGGTAAACTTATAGTTGCCAGATGCAGGCATGGTAACGGGCACACTTACAGTAGCACCAAATTCGGTGTTACCCTCTGCCAGTACGATACTGTCGTTGGCCACTACCTTATAGGTCAGAGATCCAGAGGCAGCATCCCCGTTGAACAATGTAGAAGGTGCTGTGAAGTTGATGGTGCCGCTAAGCGAACCAGCAGCAAAGTTTGCAGACAGTCCGACAGGTGTGTCAGGAGCAGTATCCTCTGCCTTAGGAGCAGGAACGAAACCACCCACAAACTCCTCGCCGTTGGCATACGATGCTATCTTGGTAGCCTCTGCTGTGGTAAGGTTTATTTCATAAAGGCTTGACTCTGTATCGCTGTTGAGCAGATAGAAATAGCGTCCGCTCTTTTTGTCGAATACAGCTGTGGTGAGATAATGAGGAGAAAGACCTGTGGAACCAATCACTGTGAATGCTCCTGTAGTCTTGTCTACCTTTATCAGATTACCAGTACTGGTGATGGCATAGATAAATCCGTCGGCAGCTATAGCGCATCCATTCCACAAATCCTCAGATGCACATATTTCAGTGGTTGTGGTTGTGGCAGGGTCGAAGGCGCCGAAGAAATAGCCAGACATGTCGGCATTATAGAAGGTACCATAAGCTTTGCCTGTAGTCTCGTCGTATGCGAAATCGCTGGCAAATGTGGTCACCTCGCCATTAAATTCGTTAGAACTGATCATCTCCCATGTCTCTGCATCGAAAACCACATTGTTTACAAACGTGTAACCAAAGAATTCCATGATTTCTACACCATAATACTTTCCGTCGGCATAGAATCCGCTCGAAATGGCCATGTCACTATTGAGTGCCACTGCCTCATAGTTAGCGCTGCCGTTTGTGGGCAATGCATACATACCATATCCTGGTGCATCTTCTGGCCATGCGTCGTTGTAAACGCAAGTAGCATAGATCTCAGGAGCATAGCCTGCAGCCATCAGGGGAGATTTAGCCTGTGCCTGCCTGGGCAGTCTGAATGATCTCGAATTCTTCTTCGAGATTAACTTGTTGCTGGCTTTCGCTCCGCTCTGCGAGCGTTTGATAGCGTAACTGAAAGCCTTTGGCCCGCGCTGGTCTGACACCTTGCCTTTTATTGAGGCGGTGGCAACACCCTTGCTGCCTGCAACTGCTTTTTTCGCTTTCACGTCAAATGGTCCTGCATAGGCCAAAGAGAGCGAAAGAACCACTGCAAAGAGAGTGGTCATCAAGCGTAATGCAAATTTCTTCATAAGCATACTCTATGGAAACCGTTTGTAGTGTTGGCGCCGTCAGCGGATGGTTTCCGTTAGTCCGCTGCGGCGCACTGGTTATTGATTATTAAATTATTGTGTTAGCA
>JALFPC010000081.1 GCA_022782305.1 Prevotella sp.
CACAGTATCAATAGCAATTGGAATAGTAGCGGATTATTTCATTGCTATTGATACGGATTTTGCTGCAACAAACGATTGTGAAGCGAATAGAGCATCACTTTCATATTAAGCTAACTACTATATATATAATATATGTACGCGCACGACTGAGGGGCATGTATTGCCACTATAGCACTGCATAATTGCAGCATTTTATTATTTCTTTAGATTATCAAACACATAAGGGGCATTGGCTGCCAGTTCTCCCAGGGTGCTGCACGTGTGCATTTCGGGGCAGTCACCGCAGGTTTCGTAACCTTTATTTTTTACGCATAGACGTATCTTGCACATGTCACTGCAATAATAAGTCTTACACCCTTCGGTGCGGCATCCCATGCAGTTGATCCATTCGGGCTTAAATTCCATCTGGTTCATTTCGCCCCATTCCTTAGCCACTTTCTCTCGCAGACTGTTGTCATCATTGATGGTGGCAATGCGTGCCTCACATTTCTCACAGTCGAGGCCGCAGCAAGCAATAAATTGTTTCATATTATTATATTATATAGTAATCAAAGAATGCACATTTCAATCTTGTTATCCTTCAACAAACGACGATATCTCTATCATCTTGCAACATCTCCGTTCCAGCCAAATCCACCCACGAGCACCAATGCGGCATAGTCGTCGGGAATGGTTTCAAATGTATAGTCGGGAATGACTCGGAACTCACTGATAGCCTCTACGGGCTCCATAGACTCAGCCACTATCCTGTTTTCAAACTTCGGATGCTCCTTCATACTCATAGCATCAGAACGCAGCGGCTGTGTAAGATAAGGCATTTCATGCTCTGCGAAGTGCGATAATAGCACATACAATACTTGTTTCATGATAATTATATTTGTAAATGGAAATATTTTGCAAAGATACAACATAATATTTGTTCTTATTTGTAAAAAACGGACAAAGATGATTTGGATAGGCATTGCAACATGATTAGTTTTACTATTTGAAAGCAAAATAAATGCTATTGCAACATATTGAAAGCAAAAAAACAAGGAAACATTTTGTTATGTCAACGAAGTTATATACCTTTGCACCATATTTTATTATTAAGACAAAATTAGGATAATATGGCAGACAATTTGGAAATTAAGGAATTGGAACAAGTAGTGGTGCGCTTCTCTGGCGACTCGGGAGATGGCATGCAGCTTGCCGGCAACATCTTCTCTACGGTTTCGGCTACAGTGGGAAATGGTATTTCCACATTCCCCGACTATCCAGCAGACATCCGTGCCCCACAAGGTTCACTCACTGGCGTTTCAGGATTTCAGGTGCATATAGGTGCAGGGAAAGTGTATACCCCCGGCGACAAATGCGACGTGCTCGTGGCCATGAATGCAGCAGCCCTCAAGACTCAACTCAAATATGCTAAACCACAGGCTACCATCATCATAGATACCGACAGTTTCGGACCGAAAGATCTGGAAAAGGCACAGTTTGCCTCTGACGACTATCTGGGCGAATTGGGTGTAGACCCCGACCGCGTGGTGGCCTGCCCCATCACCAAGATGGTGAAAGACTGCCTGGCCGAGAGCGGCATGGACAACAAGGCTATACTCAAATGCCGCAACATGTTTGCACTGGGTATAGTATGCTGGCTCTTCAATAGGGATATAACCTTGGTGGCCAACTATCTGAGGGATAAATTCGCAAAGAAACCACAGATTGCCGAAAATAATATCAAGGTGGTGGAGGCTGGATATGACTATGGTCACAACACTCATGCCAGCGTGCCTGCCACATACCGCATAGAATCAAAGAGTAAGGTAAAGGGAAGATATATGGATATCACTGGCAACAAAGCCACTGCCTATGGTCTCATTGCCGCTGCCGAAAAGGCCGGACTCAGACTCTTCCTCGGCTCATATCCTATCACACCTGCCACCGATATACTGCACGAACTGGCCAAGCATAAGTCGTGCGGAGTAATCACAGTGCAATGCGAGGATGAGATCTCAGGTTGCGCCAGCGCATTGGGAGCAGCATTTGCAGGAGCACTGGCCGTGACATCTACTTCAGGACCTGGCATCTGCCTCAAGTCGGAGGCTGTAAACCTGGCTGTAATCGATGAACTGCCATTGGTGATTGTAGACGTGCAAAGAGGAGGCCCATCCACGGGTCTGCCTACCAAGAGCGAGCAGACAGACCTGCTGCTGGCCCTCTACGGACGAAACGGCGAAAGCCCCATGCCAGTGATAGCAGCCCTCAGTCCAACAGACTGTTTCGATGCTGCCTATCAGGCTGCCAAGATAGCACTTGAGCACCTCACTCCCGTCATCCTACTCACAGATGCTTTCATAGCCAATGGTTCGGGCGCATGGATGCTGCCCACCATAGAGACACTGGATGCTATCAAACCTCATTATGTAACTCCAGAACAGAAAGACCACTATACTCCATATCAGAGAGATGAGGAGACATTGGTGAGATATTGGGCTGTGCCAGGACAGGAAGGATACACCCATATCCTTGGCGGCTTGGAGAAAGACGGCAAGACAGGCAATATCTCCACCGACCCCGAAAACCATAACGAGATGTGCAGGCTGAGAGCCGAGAAGGTGGCACGCATCAGTGTGCCCGACGTGGAAGTGGAAGGCGACAAGGACGATGCAGATATCCTGCTCGTTGGCTTCGGTAGCACCTATGGTCATCTCTATTCTGCCATGGACGAACTGAGAGCAGAAGGCAAGAAGGTGGCACTGGCGCAATTCAAGTATATAAACCCTCTGCCCAAGAATACTGCCGAAGTAATGACACGCTATCCTAAAGTGATGGTGGCTGAACAGAACCTCGGACAGTTTGCAGCGTATCTGCGCACCAAGGTAGACGGATTTGTGCCATACCAGTTTAACCAGGTAAAAGGCCAGCCCTTTGTGGTGACCGAACTGGTGGAGGCCATACGCAAAGTGTTATAAGACGCCAAGCAAAAGTATCATCATCAATACATCAAGCATTATGGAAACAAATAATCATATTGACAATAATACCAATACGGCAGAAAATGCCCTCACCGCTGCTGAATTCAAGAAAGGACAGCCCAGATGGTGCCCAGGATGCGGCGACCATTTCTTTCTCGCCTCCCTGTACAAGGCTATGGCCGAATGTGGCGTGAAACCATACGAAACAGCCGTTATCTCTGGCATAGGATGCTCAAGCCGACTGCCTTATTATGTCAACACATACGCCATGCAGACCATCCATGGAAGAGCGGCCGCCATCTCTACAGGTGCCAAGGTGGCTAACCCCAACCTGACCGTATGGCAGGTGAGCGGCGACGGCGACGGACTGGCTATCGGTGGCAACCATTTCATCCATGCCATGCGCAGGAATATAGACCTTAACATGATACTGCTCAACAATAGGATATATGGTTTGACCAAAGGACAGTATTCGCCCACCAGCCCAAGAGGATTCGTGAGCAAGTCGAGCCCCTACGGCACCGTTGAAGACCCCTTCAGGCCAGCCGAACTCTGCTTTGGCGCACGCGGACATTTCTTTGCACGAGCCGTGGCTACCGATGCTCCCGCCACCGTGGAGATACTCAAGGCTGCATATAAGCACAAGGGCGCATCGGTATGCGAGATACTGCAAAACTGCGTGATCTTCAACAATGGTTGCTACGACCCCGTATACAATAAGGATGGACGCAAGAAAAATGCTATCTACGTGAAGCACGGACAACCTCTCATCTTCGGCGAAAACAATGAATATGGACTGATGCAGGAGGGATTCGGACTCAAGGTGGTGAAGATCGGCGAGAATGGAATAACCGAAAAAGATATCCTCATCCACGACGCACACTGCGAAGACAACACACTGCAACTCAAACTGGCCATGATGGACAACGAACACGGATTCCCTGTGGCTCTCGGAGTGATTCGCGATGTGGAAGCCCCTACCTACGACGAGGCCGTACATGCACAACTGGAGGAAGTGAGCGAAAAGAAGAAATACCATAACTTCATGGAACTGCTCGAAACTAATGATATCTGGGAGGTAAAATAAACCTCTGCATATCAGTATTATATGGCCATGGTATAAAGATAGCCATGGTATCAAAAACAAGAGGGTGCGTCGGTAGGGCTGACACACCCTCTTGTTGTTAGGTTCAGCCTGTTATTTCTCTCCGAAACAGAGGTCGCCGGCATCTCCAAATCCCGGCACAATATACTTATACTCATTGAGTTGCGGATCGATGGCAGCACACCAAACGGTGGTATTAGCATCGGGTAAAGCCTTACGCACTGCATCTATGCCATCGGGAGCAGCAATGACGCATGCCACATGCACATGCCGAGGAGTACCCTTGGAGAGCAGAGCCTTGTAACCCAGTTCCATAGAACCACCCGTGGCAAGCATGGGATCGGTGAGAATAAGGGTTTTGCCCTCTATGTCGGGGCATGCCAGATACTCCACATGGATGCTAACCTCTTTATGACTGTCGTCTACGTACTTGCGATAAGCACTCACAAAACCATTGCCAGCATGGTCGAAAACATTGAGAAAACCTTGATGGAAGGGTAAGCCAGCACGCAAAATGGTGGCCACCACTATATCCGAACTGGGCACACTCACCTTGGCCACTCCCAAAGGAGTAGTAACATCACGCACCTCATAGTCGAGTCGCTTGCTTATCTCATAGGCCATCACCTGCCCTATACGGGTTATATTATTGCGGAAGAGATGGCGGTTGGTCTGATAATCCGTATCGCGAAGCTCAGAGAGATATTGACCCATCACTGAATTGAATGAAGAGAGATTGATAATTTCCATTGATCAAATAATATCTGTTTTACAGTGCAAATGTATTAATTAATTGTTTTTTTTGCAAACTGAAAGTGGCAAAAACATTACAAAAGGCATTATTTTTTGATACTTTAACCTAAAAAGAATTACTATCCATGATTTTGTGAGCGCATAGTGTTGGTTGTATACCTTTTTTTTACTAACTTTGCGCCGAGTTTTAGGATAAACATCACCAAGAAAACAGAAGTATAAACTAAATACATTTACAAAAATGGCAAAGTTTGAAAAATCAGTATTGGAGCAGTACGGTATCACCGGTACTACCGAAGTAATCTACAATCCTTCATACGAGGTATTGTTTGAGGAGGAGACCAAAGAGTGTCTCACAGGTTTTGACAAAGGTCAGGAGACAGAACTCGGCGCTGTCAACGTGATGACAGGTATCTACACAGGACGTTCTCCTAAAGACAAGTTTATCGTTGACGATGAAAACTCTCACGATACAGTATGGTGGACATCAGAGGAATACAAAAACGACAACAAGCCTGCAACCAAGGAGGCTTGGGCTGCCGTTAAGGAAATAGCAAAGAAAGAGCTCAGCGGCAAGAAACTCTACGTAGTAGATGGTTTCTGCGGAGCCAACAAAGACACACGCATGGCTGTGCGCTTCATCATGGAAGTAGCATGGCAGGCTCATTTCGTAAAGAACATGTTTATCCGCCCAACAGAGGAGGAACTCAACGAATTTGAACCAGACTTCATCGTTTACAATGCTTCAAAGGCAAAGGTTGAAAACTACAAGGAACTGGGCCTCAACTCAGAGACTGCTGTAGTATTCAACGTTACAAGCAAGGAGCAGGTAATCATCAACACATGGTATGGCGGTGAGATGAAGAAGGGTATGTTCTCAATGATGAACTATTTCTTGCCTCTCAAGGGCATCGCTTCTATGCACTGCTCTGCCAACTGCGACAAAAACGGCGAGAACACCGCTATCTTCTTCGGTCTCTCTGGCACAGGCAAGACTACTCTCTCTACCGATCCTAAGCGTCTGCTCATCGGTGACGACGAGCACGGATGGGACGACAATGGCGTGTTCAACTTCGAAGGCGGTTGCTATGCCAAAGTTATCAACCTCGACAAGGAGAGCGAACCAGACATCTTTAACGCTATCAAGCGCAACGCCCTGCTGGAGAACGTAACCGTGGATGCCAATGGCAAAATCGACTTCGCTGACAAGAGCGTGACCGAAAACACCCGTGTTTCTTACCCTATCCACCATATCAACAATATCGTGAAGCCAATATCTCATGCACCAGCTGCAAAGCAGGTTATCTTCCTCTCAGCTGACGCATTCGGAGTGTTGCCTCCCGTTTCTATACTCACACCAGAGCAGACCAAGTATTACTTCCTCTCTGGATTCACAGCTAAACTCGCAGGTACAGAGCGTGGTATCACAGAGCCTACTCCTACCTTCTCTGCTTGCTTCGGTCAGGCTTTCCTCGAGTTGCACCCAACAAAATATGCTGAGGAGCTCGTTAAGAAGATGGAGAAGAGTGGTGCCAAAGCATACCTCGTAAACACTGGCTGGAATGGTACAGGCAAGCGTATCTCTATTAAGGACACACGTGGCATCATCGATGCTATCCTCGATGGTTCTATCAACTCTGTTCCTACCAAGCAGATACCTATGTTCGACTTCACCGTGCCTACAGAGTTGCCAGGTGTAGATCCTAACATCCTCGACCCACGCGACACCTACAAGTGCGCATGCGAGTGGGAAGAGAAGGCCAAGGACCTCGCAGGTCGCTTCATCAAGAACTTCGTGAAGTATACAGGCAACGAGGCTGGCAAGGCTCTCGTGGCTGCTGGTCCACAGCTCTAATCAAATCATAATATATACATTTTTATATATATTATCAATAAAAATTCCAGGTGTGTCAATGGCTATTGACACATCTGGTTTTTTTGTTTATGGTACCATAAGTGCCATTAAATACATAGCAAATATTATAGTATAATAGTCAAATTTTAATGTTTTATGGATAAATAGGCTACTTTTTTAGTCATTAAGACAAAAAAAGTATCATATAAAGCATTGCGCTATTATAAATAATTCTTATATTTGTCACAAAATATTAACTACTAACAATATTATTATCTTTACAACAACATTTTTTACTGACAACAGTACAGAAAGCTATATCAACCATGGCTGAATTGAGTCTACAAGATAAGATGGGCAACTATTCATCCATTGTAATAGCAACAGCAATAGCAATAACCTATCAAATATTCAATTATTACTAACTACAAAACCAAAACAACATGAAAAAACAATTTAGAAGCAGCAGTGTAAGCCTCGTCATATCGAGACTTATGTTCCTGTCCGTGTTTCTGATGTGTACGGCTTTTGCGTATGCTCAGAGCAAGGTAAAAGGTCGTGTGACCGATGCTAAGGGAGAAGCCATCATAGGCGCAAGTATTTTGGTTAAAGGCACAAACAATGGTGCTATTACCGACATTGACGGTAACTACAACATCAGCAACGTGCCATCCAAAGGTAGCCTTGTGGTATCCTATGTAGGCTATGTTACCCAGACCGTTGCTGTGAATGGCAAAAACGTTGTAAACATCGTATTGAAAGAAGATGCCCTCAACCTCGAGGAGGTTGTAGTAGTAGGATACGGTGTTCAGCGCAAGACAGACGTTACTGGTGCCATGACCCGCGTGGGCGCCAAGGAACTCAATGCCAAGCCTGTGTCTAATGCTTTCGAAGCATTGCAGGGTAAGGCTGCAGGTGTAGACATCACCTCCAACCAGCGTCCGGGTGAAATCGGAGACATCCGCATCCGCGGTAACCGCTCACTCACCGCTTCCAACTCTCCTCTTTATGTAGTAGACGGTGTGCCATTGAGCTCGGGTGGTATCGAAACCCTCAACCCAAGAGACATCGAGTCTATAGACATATTGAAAGATGCCTCTTCTACTGCTATCTACGGTTCACGCGGTGCAAACGGTGTTGTACTTGTGACCACAAAGCGCGGCAAGCAGGGAGCCATGCAACTCAACTACTCAGGTTCTGTGACCTTCGAGAAGATAGTAGACAAATCACCTGCCATGAGCGCAAGCGATTATATCACATGGCGCCGTTGGGCATATTATAACTCTAACCCAACAGCCAACCCAATGGGCAACGAGCCTAACTTCGACAAAGACCAGGCTTATTTCGCCGGCGATGCCGCTGCCTTGGCCAATGTGAACAAGGGTTGGAATGCTGACCACACACAGTGGGATGGTTCAAAGGTTACAGACACCGACTGGACAGACATGGTTACTCGCACCGGTATCACCCACGAGCACACTCTCAGCGCAAGTGGCGGTACTGAAAACATACAGGGTTCGTTCTCTTTCGGCTACCTCAACAACAAGGGTACACAGAAAGGTCAGGAGTATGAGCGCTACAACGTGTCTACAAGTGTTGACATCCAGGCCAAGCCATGGTTGAAGATGGGTGGTTCTATCAATGCTTCATGGTCGGAGCAGGACTATGGTTACTCTCGCACTGGTCAGGTGGGCACCTCTTCCGGTCCTGTAGATATCTACAGCGCTGCCAAGGCCATACCAAGATATGCCGTTCCTTACGACGAGAATGGCGACCTCATCCTGCAGCCTGCTGGTTCTGCCACAAACGTATACACCGTAGTAGACGAGTGGAAGAAGTCAACAGAAAACAGACAGACGCTGAGAGCTCTTGGTAGCTTCTATGCACAGGTAGACTTCGGCAAGATATGGGAACCTCTGGCTGGCTTGAGTTATAAAATCTCTTTCGGTCCTGACTTCCGCCACTACCGCAATGGCTTGTTTATCGATGCCAGCTCAGCAGCCCGCGCCGGCAGTACCAACTATGCAAGAAGAAATGACGACAGATATTTCTCTTGGACTCTCGACAACATGATCACCTACAACAAGTCTATCGGTGACCACAGTTTCAACGTCACATTGCTCCAGAGTGCTTCCAAATACAACAAGGAAAGCGGCAGCATGAGCGAACAGAACGTGCTCGTGCCTGAGTTCCTATGGAACAACATGGGACAGATAGACATCGCCAACACCACCAAGTATCAGCCCGGCATGAGCACCGGTCTGACCGAAAGCCAGCTGGCCTCTTACATGGCACGTGTCAACTACTCATACAAAGATCGCTATTTGCTCACCGTATCAGGACGTTATGATGGTTCTTCAGTATTGGCAGAAGGCAACAAGTGGGCATTCTTCCCATCAGCAGCCCTCGGATGGCGCATCGACCAGGAGGAATTCATGAAAGACATCACTTGGATCAACCAGTTGAAGGTTAGATTCGGTGTGGGCTGCACTGGTAACTCAGCAGTGTCTCCTTACGGAACCCTCGGTGTGATTGGAGCATACTGGATGCCTTTCGGCAATGGCGGCGGCAACCAGCAGATCTTCGTAACCAACGAACCATACTACACTTCAGGAAGCAACAAGATGCCTAACAAGAACCTCGGATGGGAGAAGACCACACAGTTCAACTATGGTATCGACTTCAGCGTGCTCAACGGTCGTATCGGCGGTACCATCGATATCTACCACTCACGCACTACCGACCTTATCATGGATCGCACCATACCTTCACTGACTGGTTATCCTTCAATCATGGCTAACGTGGGCGAAACCAAGAACTTCGGTGTAGACGTGACATTAAACACTGTGCCTGTCAAGTTCAAGGACTTCCAGTGGAACAGCGACCTCACTATGGCTTATCAGAAAGACGAGATCGTTTCTCTGGCCAACGGCAAGGAAGACGATATTGCCAACAGCTGGTTTATCGGCGAGTCTATCGGCGTATTCTACGGCTACGACAATGACGGTATATGGCAGGACACTCCAGAAGACCATGCCCTGATGGATCAGTTCAATGCCAACGGACATAAGTTCACCCCTGGTAACGTAAGACCAAAGGATCAAGACGGCAACTTCAAGATTGATGCTGATGACCGTGTAATTCTCGGTTCTACTACTCCAAGATGGACTGCAGGCTGGACCAATACCTTCACATGGAAGGGCATAGAACTCTCTATCGAACTCTACGGACGCTTCAAGTATATGGTCAGCACAGGCGGTGAAGGCCAGTTCGGTATGTATCAGCAGCGCGAAATAAGCTACTGGACACCTGAGAACCCAGGCGCCGATTTCCAGAAGCCTATATACAGCACAGCAGGTGGCGACCCATATTCAAGCCTTCTCGGATTCGAAGATGCATCGTTCATAAAGGTTCGCAACCTCTCTCTCGGCTACAATTTCGACAAGAAGATATGCGAAAAGATTGGTATCGGCTCACTGAAGGTGTATGCACAGGGCAAAAACCTCGGTTGCCTCTACTCATCTGTTGACTATCTCGACCTCGACCTCGGAACTACATACTACAACAGAGGTTTCACCATTGGTATGCAAGTAGGTTTCTAATGTAGAATAAATATTTTCATGATATTACAAAAATATAATAAAACGCGAGATATGAAAAACAAGATATATATTGGTGCTATGGCATTGGCAGCAATGTTAGGCACTACCTCCTGCGGCGATGACTTCCTGAAGGAGGACGCAAATCACATGGTTACAGACGGACTGCTCGAAACCAATGAAGGCGCAAAGGCTATGGCCGCCGGTTTGTATGCCAACCTGCGTTGGCACTTCGGCTACGAGTGGGCTTATGGTATCACCTTGTATGGAACCGATGAGTTTACCAATGGCGCCGACCTCACTGCAGAGCCTTGGAACACATACGACAACCGACTCAACCCCATGGACTGCACACCTGCCAATGGCGCAGCCAATAAGAACTGCCCTGGTGTGTCTGCATTGTGGAATGAGATGTATTACGGTATCTCTACCGCAAACCTCGTGCTCTCTAAGTCTGGTAACCTGACCGATGAAGACACCAGAAACAAGGTTATGGGTGAGGCTTACTTCCTGCGCGGATATAACTACTACCGCCTGTTTGCACAATATGGCGGAGTGGTGCTGCAGACCGAACCCGCATCTGGTGATGCAGTCACCGTTTCTTACTATGAGAGAGCCACTGCCGAGCAGACACTCAATCAGGTAATTAATGACTTCCAGCAGGCCTACGACCGTCTTCCATTGACAAAATGGCGCGGCAACGGCACATGGACCAAGTATACAGCTGCACACTTCCTGGCCAAGGCCCTACTCTACAGACAGTCAGAGAGATGCAGCGACTGGAACAGCAACTATCCAGCAAATACAGACCTCGAGAAGGCTGTGGAACTCTGCAAAGAGGTGATAGCAGCATGCCCTCTGGAGAAAGACTATAACGACCTGTATGCCAACTGGACCGGTGTTGACTGCAAAAACGAGTCATCAAAGGAAATCCTGATGTGCGCAGAACACAATGGCGACAAGAGTACCAGCGGACGCTTCGGCAACCGTACCTACAACTACTTCAACCCTCAGTTCTCTAACTTCTCAGGAGGTTGGGTACAGAGAGGACAGTATATCGGTGGTATGGACTTCCAGCGCTGCCGTCCTACAGAGTATGCATACGCCATCTTCGACAATGTGAACGACTCTCGTATGTGGAAGACATTCAAGACCATCTATGGCTACAACAACTATCAGAAACTCTCTGACGGAGTGAAGGCTATGGGTGTGACCGAAGATCAGGCTCCAGAACTCGGTGATATCGGTATCATGTTTATCCTCAACAAGAAGGATGACCCACGCTTTCAGGACGAGACTACCTACGGTACCTTCGGACGTGGTGGCCAGGCTCACAGTTTCATAAACCCAGAGACAGGTAAGTGGGTGCCCAACGTGTTCCCTGTATACCTCGGTGGCCAGTATGTGCTCAACACCTACGGCGTGAGCGGCAACCCCGCACAGTCTAACGTATTCTGCGGTATCAACAAAACCGACGATGGTAGCCGTACTGCTGAGAAGGGTGATGCTCACCGCGACGTGATCATGGCACGCACTGGCGAGACCTACCTTATAGAGGCAGAAGCCCTGGTTCGCCTTGGCAAGTATGACAAAGCCATTGCTGTGGTTAACGAACTGCGCAAGCGTGCTGAGTGGAAGAGCGGCGAAGACCGTGAATACTACGTTGACGGTAGCATCGCATTCGAAAACAACACCACAGCATCTGCAGTGCTCGGCAAGTGCAAGGACAAAAACGGACAGAAAATCAATAACCTGCAGGCACACAAGTATTCATTCATCAAGAAAAATACCTATTACATCTCTACAGGTATTGCACGCACCACTGAGGCTTCAAACCTTCAGATTGCAGACTACAACAACCTGCCAGCAGAAGACGAAGCTGTGCTCACAGCCATCGGCGCTACAGGCACCAAGGAGCGCCTCATCAACTTCATACTCAACGAGCGTACACGTGAGTGCCTCGGCGAGTGGAACCGTTGGGAGGAGCTGAGCCGCACCAAGACATTGGTAAAACGCGCCAAATTATTTAACCCAGAGGCTGCTGCAAACGTGGCTGACCGCCATAACCTGCGTCCTATTCCTCAGATCTTCATCGATGCCCTCCAGACCAAGGACGGCAAGAACCTGCCAGACGAGGAGAAGGCAAAATGGCAGAATCCTGGGTATTAATCCTAATATGACAAACTCATCATTATGATGACCAATGCATAGCAAATAAAAGAAGGTGTGTCGAGAGGCACACCTTCTTTTATTTGCACTCACTTGGTATTGATTCTTTATATTACCGCCCATGATAAGTGATGATAAATACCACCCTCCTACCATTTTGATATAAGTCAAAAAAAGGAGAAAAAAGCAAAGAAAAGGCAAAAGAAGATAATCATCCTTTAGATTTTCGACCTACCTTTGCATCGCATTCGAGAGAATGCACTGTTATTCATTAGGTTAGTAGTTAATAGATTTAAGGTAAAGATTATGTTATTAGATTTTCAATCTACGGTCCTGTTGGTATCGGCAGTTGTGCTCATGGCGCTAAGCGTGGGAGTATTGACCACTACCAACATCCGTTAGAAAAAGAGTGCGGGGTGAGAGAGTCATACCGCACTCTTTTTTGCATGATTATCAGCAAAAAAACATGTGATTTAAACTAATAGACCTTAAAATAAGACCATTTATCATATTTTTTCTTTAATTATAATGGCATTTATGCACATATTTGGGGAATTGTGATTAAATTTGCAGCTAAAAACAAATATTCAGAATGAAAAATAGATTTCTTTTGTGGTGTTTGCTGCTCGGTGCGCTCACTTCCTTCGGTTCATGTCTCGACTCTGACGAAGAAGATGTTACACTATATGATGATGCAGCCATTACCCAATTCAGCATATCTTCGGCCAAGATAATCAAACATACACTGTCGTCAGCCGGAGCCGACTCTACTTATTATGTGGATATCGCAAATATATCCACATACAACTTCTCTATAGACCAAATGGCTGACACCTGCTTCATCAGCAACCGCGACTCGCTGCCCTATGGCACCGATGCCACCAAACTGCTCGTGTCTTATAGTACCAAAAACAGCGGACTGGTATTCATAGAGAATGAAAACAACGACTCAATAAAGATCGTGCAGACCACCGACACCCTGGATTTCACCAACCACCGTTATCTGCGCGTCTATTCTACCGACGGCACCAATATGCGCCGATATAAGGTTAAAGTGAACATACATCATGAGGATGGCGCCCATTTCGCATGGCACAAAGTGGGCGAAAGCCAAGACATAGCATCGCTCGATAGCTTGCACCTCGTGTATGCTGGAGGCAAACTCATAACCCTCGGACTGAAGAATGGTGCCACAGAGACATACAGCAGCCAAGACGGCATCACATGGACACACGGAGCCACTCTTTCTACCACAGCCTACCGCAATGCGACAGTGAGAAATGACACACTCTTCGTGCTCGACGGCAACACGCTCAAATACTCAATAGATGGTGAAGCATTCACAGACATACCCAACGCCACATCACTCTCGGCACTGACAGGATGTAGCAGCAAGCAACTCTATGCCCTGGCTGCTGACGGCACACTGATGGCATCGGCGAAAGGTATCGAATGGACTGCCGAGGCCATCGACGACTCACTCATACTGCTGCCCAACTCCAATATCTCATCCTGCACCTTCACAAACAAGGCTGGCAATGAATATGTGGTGATGGCAGGTAGCCGCACAGGAAAGAGTTGGAATAAGGAGACATACTCGCAGGTGTGGACCAAGACCATAGACGGCATAACACAGGCACCATGGAACTATATTCCCATAGACCGTGAGATGCTACATCCAATGCCAAGAGTGGAAAACCTCACCATCGTGGCATACGGCACTAACATGCTGGCATTCTTCGGAAAAGGTATCGACAACAATAGATATGAACCATACTCTACCATACTCCTGAGCCGCGACGGAGGCATCACATGGAAACAGGATGAACTGTTTGCCTATCCTGCCGACGACACCTTTGTGGCAGCACCACTCTCGGTAACCGTAGACAGCAATGACTACCTCTGGATGGTGTGCACCACCACAGGCCAGGTATGGCGAGGCAAACTCAACAACTATTAAAGACTGACATAGTGAGAGGTCTGATAGCCATACTCCTGCTGGTCTGCACGTGCAATGCCAACGCACAGGAAGACCCCGAATACCGCGCTGAGATAGGTGCTGGTGTAGGTTTGGTGGCATATCAAGGCGATTTCAATGGGAGTATCACCAAGGGTATGCAACCCTTTGGTGCCATAATGGGCAAATACCGCTTCAACCCCCGCACGGCACTATCGCTAACAATAGGAGCAGGCAAGATTAAGGGGTCGTCGGAAAATGCCACCACATGGTATCCCGACTATCAGGATGCAACCTACGACTTCGACCGCACACTCGTAGACACGAGTCTGAAGTTTGAATATAACTTTTGGCCCTACGGCACAGGCTATGAATACCGCGGAGCACGCCGCATAAGCCCATTCATATCATTTGGCTTGGGCTGTACATACGCTGGTGGCGGCGACAGCGGCAGCGTGTTTACAGGAAACATGCCCGTGGGCGTAGGAGTGAAATACAAGATAGGCATAAGGGTCAACATGCAGTTGGAGTGGACCATGCACTTCTCCATGAACGACAAACTGGACGGAGTGGCCGACCCCTACGGTATCAAGAGCAGCGGACTATTCAAAAATACCGACTGCTACAGCATGCTACAGTTGTCGCTGACATACGACATACTGGCAAAATGCAAGACATGCCATAACGACAGAAATTAACAAAACACCATATATAATGACAGAGAATATCGATATGCAACGCATACCACAACATATTGCCATCATCATGGACGGCAATGGTAGATGGGCCGCCAAACAAAACAAGGAGCGCAGCTATGGGCACCAGGCCGGTGTTGACACAGTGCGCAGAATAACCTCAGAGTGCACAAGGCTTGGCGTTAAATATCTCACACTATACACCTTCTCTACAGAGAACTGGAACCGTCCTGCCGACGAGGTGGCAGCCCTCATGGGCTTGGTGCTCACATCGCTCGAAGACGAGATTTTCATGAAGAACAACGTACGCTTCAGGGTGATAGGCGACATAAACCGCCTGCCCGAGGCAGTGGCAACCAAACTGCACGAAACAGAAGAGCACACCGCTGCAAATAGTGCCATGACCATGGTGGTGGCACTGAGCTATTCATCCAAATGGGAGATTACCAATGCAACACGCAAGATAGCAAGCAAGGTGGAGCAGGGGCTCATCAAGGCCGATGAGATAACAGAAGAGACCATCTCAGAGCATCTCGAGACCGCCTTCATGCCCGACCCCGACCTGCTCATCCGCACTGGAGGAGAGGTGAGGATATCCAACTACCTGCTGTGGCAGATAGCCTACGCCGAACTCTATTTCTGCGATACCTACTGGCCCGACTTCAACGAAGAGGAACTGCACAAGGCCATAGGTAGTTATCAGGCTCGCCAGCGTCGCTTCGGCAAGACAGAGGCACAGGTGGAAGCAAACGAATAAGGACAATACAAACGTATATACAGCATTAATCATAATGAAAAGATTAATACAGTCAACAGCAGCCGGAATCCTCATGGCAATAAGCACCGTAGGTGGCATGTCTGCACAAAACAAGATAGTAAACCCCGACATCTCCTATGCCGGCACACCGAGATTGTGCGAGATAGGAGGGATTTCGGTGACTGGCGTTGAGGGCTATGAGGACTACGTGCTCATAGGCTTGTCGGGACTCACCGAGGGTCAGTCGATAGAAGTGCCTGGCACAGAGATTACCGAAGCTGTCAAGAGATACTGGCGCCATGGACTCTTTTCAGAGGTTTCTATCACTGCCGACTCTATAGTAGACTCCAAGATATATCTCTGCATCCATCTCGCCCTGCGACCCCGTGTAAGCGAGATAAACTATAGCGGCATCAAAAAATCGGAGCGCGAGGACCTGGAGGCCAAACTGGGTATCATGAAGGGCAACCAGATCACTCCCAATATGATAGACCGTGCCAAGATACTGGCAAAGAAATATTTCGACGAGAAAGGTTTCAAGAATGCAGAAATAGATATTGTGCAGCGCGATGATGTGACTGGCAAGAATAAGGTAATCCTTGATGTCAACATCGACAAGAAATCGAAGATGAAGATACGCCATATCATCATTGAAGGCAATGAAAACCTCAGCGACCGCAAAATAAAGGGTGGATGGTTTAGGAAAGGTGTGCTCACCAAGATGAACGAAGCAGGAAAACTTTATTCATTCCTCAAGTCAAAGAAGTTTACCGACGAGCGCTACAAGGAAGCCAAGCAAAACCTCATAGACAAATACAACGAACTGGGATATCGCGACATGACCATCGATGTGGACAGCGTGTGGAACAACGACGAGAAGCATGTAAACCTCTATCTGAAGATAGACGAGGGTCAGAAATACTATATCCGCAATATCACATGGGCAGGCAATGTGGTGGCATCCACCGACTATCTTAACCGTGTGCTGGGCATGAAGAAAGGTGATGTGTATAACCAGAAACAGCTCAACAAACGCTTGAAGGAAGACGAAGATGCAGTAGGCAACTTCTACTGGAACAATGGCTACCTCTTCTATCGTGTAGACCCTACAGAAATCAATGTGGTGGGCGACTCTATAGACCTTGAGATGCGTATCTATGAGGGTGATCAGGCACATATCAGCCATGTGAGGATATTCGGTAACGACCGAGTATATGAGGAAGTGGTACGCCGTGAACTGCGTACTAAGCCCGGCGACCTCTTCTCAAAGGAGGCACTCATGCGCTCAGCACGAGAAATTCAGTCAATGGGACATTTCAACCCTGAGACAGTAGAACCCGACATACAGCCCAATCAGGAGGACGGTACTGTGGACATCAATTGGAACCTGGAGCAGAAGAGCAACGACCAGGTGGAACTCTCATTCGGTTGGGGTCAGACTGGTATTATCGGTCGTGTGTCACTGAAACTCAACAACTTCTCAATGCGCAACCTGTTTGGCAAGAACAAGATGCACCGCGGCATCATGCCTGTGGGCGATGGCGAGCAACTGGCATTGAGTTTCCAAAGCAATGGTACCTATTACCAGTCATATAGCGTAAACTATTCAGCGCCATGGTTTGGCGGCAAACGTCCCAATGCCTTCAATGTGGGCTTCTACTATTCAAAGCAGACCGACGTCAACAGCAACTATTACAACCAGAGCTGGATGAACAATTATTACAGCTATTATGGCAGTTATAACAACAACTATTACAACAACTATGAGAGTTATCTCGACGACGACAAGTTTGTTAAGTTGCTCGGAATATCATTGGGTTGGGGCAAGCGCCTGAGATGGCCTGATGACTATTTCCAACTCGTAATGTCGCTGTCTTACCAGCGTTATATGCTTCAGGACTGGCAGTACTTCCTCATCCACAACGGAAACTGCAACAATATAAATCTTGGCATCACGCTGTCGCGCTCAAGCATAGACAACATGTACTTCCCACGCCGAGGTTCTGAATTTATGGCTTCTGTAACCGTTACTCCACCATGGTCATTATGGGACAACAAGGACTATAGCACCTTGGCCACCGATGCTAACTCAGCCTCTTATAATAATGAACTCCAAGATAAATACCGCTGGATAGAGTATCATAAGTGGAAGTTCAAGTCAAAGACCTACACAGCACTCACAGGGGGGCAGAAATGCCTTGTGCTGATGACACGAGTGGAGTTTGGTATCTTGGGTTCATACAACAGCAACAAGAAATCGCCGTTTGAAACCTTCTATATGGGTGGCGATGGCATGAGCGGCTATTCAACGGGCTATGCCCAGGAAACCATCGGTCTGCGCGGATATGAGAATGGATCTCTTACCCCGTATTCGGCCAATGGCTATGCCTACGACCGTTTCTCTCTCGAGTTGCGCTATCCTTTCATGCTTGGCAATACCACCATTTATGGTCTGTCGTTCCTTGAGGGTGGCAACGCATGGTATGAGACCAAAAAATTCAACCCCTTCGACATGAAACGCTCGGCAGGTGTTGGTGTGCGCATCTTCCTGCCAATGGTTGGTCTGATGGGTATAGACTGGGCATACGGTTTCGACAAAGTGCTGTATACAGGCACTCGTGGCGGAAGCCAGTTCCACTTTGTGCTGGGACAGGAGTTCTAACAATACATCAGAAGACTTCAAGCAATTGCGATATAATAATATATAATGTATAACGTTATTAGCATGTAGGAGGACAAGAAAATGCAAAAGAGAATAATAATGTCATTGTTGGTATTGATATCAATAGTGTTCAGTGCCAATGCCCAGAAATTTGCGCTTGTAGATATGGAATACATACTGAAGAATATCCCTGCCTATGAGCGCGCCACCGAGCAGTTAAACCAGGTATCGAAGAAATGGCAAGCTGAGGTTGACGCCCTGACCACAGAGGCGCAGACCATGTATAAGAATTATCAGAATGAGGTTGTCTTCCTCTCGAAAGAGCAGAAGAAAGCCAAGCAGGATTCCATCATGGCCAAGGAGCGTGAAGCTTCAGAACTGAAAAAGAAATATTTCGGTCCCGAGGGTGAACTATACAAGAAGCGCACCAGTTTGATGACCCCTATTCAGGAGGAGATATACAATGCCGTAAAGGATATATGTGAGTTGCGTGGCTATCAGTTGGTCATCGACCGTGCCAGCGACAACGGTATCATATATGGCAGTCCGAAGATAGACATCAGTGCCGAGGTACTTAGCAAGTTGGGCTATTAAGATGAAGTAATGAAAGAACAAATAATAACAAACAAAAAAACAGAAAAGAAATGAAAAAGTATTTGATGATTATTCTGCTGCTCGCACCTATGGCAGTGTTTGCACAGAAGTTTGGCCATGTGAAGGCTCAGGAGATTATTCAGGCATTGCCAGACTATACCAAGGCAAAGACTGAGATCGACGCATTGCAGAAGCAGTATGAGGCAGATCTCAAGAGCATGCAGGATGAATTTCAGAAGAAAGGTGAGGCTTTTGAGAAGGAGCAGGCCACCCTTCCAGAGAATATCAAGACCCGCCGTCAGCAGGAACTTCAGGATATGTATCAGAAGATCCAGCAGAGCTATACCGACAACCAGCAGGCATTGGCCAAGGCTTCTCAGGAGAAGATGGCTGCCATCACCACCAAGGTATTGGATGCCATTAAGACTGTTGGTCAGGAGGGCGGCTATGTATATATCATGGATGTAGATAGTGGCATTCCATTTATCAGCACCACTCTGAGCACCGATGTTACCGCTCTGGTAAAGACCAAACTTGGTTTGAAATAATATGAAACAAATTTTGTTATCCATATCACTACTCTTGCTGCCCTTGACTGCATTTTCACAATCAAGGGCAGGGGTAGTATCCGACAGTTTGAAGGCTGTCAATCCTGCGACAGTTAGTTCTATAGCAACCAGTCCAACCTATCTGTTTGGATATTTCAGCCATACTGAAGCTCTCACGTTGATGCCCGAATATGCTGATGTGAAGGCCAACATAGATGCACTGCGCAAGAAATATGCCGATGAACTGCTGCGTGTTGAGAAGGAGTTCAATGACAAATACGAAGAGTTTCTGGAGGGTCAGAAGGATTTTCCCGAAACCATTCTTCAGAAGCGTCAGAGCGAGTTGCAGTCGCTCCTCACCCGCAATATAGCATTCAAGGAAGAGAGTCGCCGTCTGTTGGCCAATGCCGAGAAGAAAGCCCTTGAACCCCTTGAACAGAAGCTTACAACCTCACTGAAACTCATTGGCGAGAAGCGTGGCTATAGTTTCATCCTTAATACCGACAGCGGAGCTTGTCCTTTCATCAATGCCACCCAAGGTGAGGATATTACACCCCTGCTTCGTGAATATCTGAAGATGTGATTGCAATAGTAGCAATAGCTGAAGACAAGGAATAAATATTATGGAGTTGAGCAAGAGTCCAGGTCCCATAGGCATTTTCGATAGCGGCTATGGCGGTTTGACCATATTGCATGGCATCCGTCAGCTGTTACCACAGTATGACTATCTTTATCTTGGCGACAATGCCCGTGCGCCCTATGGCTCTCGTTCTTTTGATGTGGTATATGAGTTTACGCGTCAGGCTGTGGTCAAGCTCTTTGAGCGTGGTTGCCAGTTGGTAATCCTTGGCTGCAATACAGCCTCTGCCAAGGCTTTGCGCACCATTCAACAGAATGACCTGCCCGAATTGGATCCCATGCGCCGTGTATTGGGCATCATTCGTCCCACTGCCGAGGTTATTGGTCATCTCACCAAGAGTCGTCATGTGGGCGTGCTGGCCACCGAAGGCACCATCAAGAGTGAGAGTTATAATTTGGAGATAGCCAAACTCTATCCCGACATCAAGGTGAGCGGAGTAGCTTGCCCCTTTTGGGTACCGTTGGTTGAGTATCAGGAAGCCGACAGTCCTGGAGCCGACTATTTCGTAAAGAAGCGTATAGACCAGCTCATGCGCATAGATCCAGAGATAGACGCCATCATTCTTGGCTGCACCCATTACCCACTGCTGATGCCCAAGATAGTGAAATATGTAAATCCGGGTGTGCGCATAGTGCCGCAGGGCGAATATGTGGCAGAGAGCCTCAAATCGTATTTTTGTCGCCATCCCTATATAGAGTCGTTATGCTCCCGTGGTGGCAATGTGCATTATCTCACCACCGAAAACCCAGATAAGTTCAGGGAGTCGGCACAAATCTTCCTCCACGACCATGTAGACGTGGAGAAGATAGACTTATAATAATCTCTATTCAGAAATACACTTATAACAATCTCTTTGCGAAATACCTCACGGGATACCACACAGCGGTATATCCCACGATGATAACGGTAAAGAACACGAGCACTATATCCCAAGGATGCACGCTTACGGGGTAGGCATCCACCACAAACGAACCACTTGATTTGCCCAATCCAACTATCGAGAAGGTCTGTTGTGCCCAACATAGAGCAAGTCCGAGTGCTATACCCACCACAGCTCCAATGGTAGAAATCATACGACCCTCCATGAGAAATATCCTGGTGATGAGTTTATCATCGGCTCCGAGGTTTCTGAGTGTTTTCACGTCATCCCGTTTGTCTATGATAAGCATAGAGAGGCTTCCAATGATATTGAAGCAAGCCACTGCGAGTATGAACGTAAGAAAGATATAGGCAATCAGTTTCTCTATTTTCATTATGCGGAAGGTGTCTTCCTGCTGTTCAAACCTGTCTTTCACCACCATCTCGCTTCCCACTTTCTCTTTTATTTGCGCTTTCACCTTATCAAGGTCGGACCCTGGTTTGAGTCTCAGCGAGAGTGCCGTCACCTTTCCTTCCAGATCGAAGAGGTTTCGTGCAAATGCAATATTTGTCAGTATGAGGTTTTTGTCATATTTGGCCTGTTTGACACAGAAGATAACCCCTGGTGAATATAGCGCTCCCTCCACAAATCCGTCAGTGGGGTTAGCCATATTCAGTTGCCCTTGCCTTTTTGGAGCATAGACATAAAGGGGACTATCAAAGGTGATGCCGGTGCCGAGAGTCTGAGCCAGTCTAATACCCAGGATTCCACAGTCCATGTCAGCCACTTTGAGCATATACTCGCCATCGCCCATAAGGATTTCGCGGATATGAGTAAGACTGTCGAAATTGTCTTGCACACCTCGGATCCTCACCATAGCCTGCCGTCCTTCATAGATAGCCAGAGCCTGATCTTCCACCGACTCTGTGGCCACCGACACCTCTTTCATTCTCTTGATATCGGTGAGCAGCGGCGAGTTGGCATCCATAGTCTTTCCCTTTGCAGGAGAAATCTCTATCTGTGGGTCGAAGGCGGTGAAGAGAGTGGCCACGAGGTCATGGAACCCGTTAAACACACTCAGAGTTACCACCATGGCCATGGTAGCCACGGCCACCCCCACAGCACTGATGGCGCTGATGATATTGATGACGTGGGTACTCTTTTTCGAAAATAGATACCTCTTGGCAACAAACAGTGAGAAATTCATTCTATCAGTCTTTGTGGTCTTCAGCCAGGAGTTGGTCTATTCGGTCTATATAGTCAAGTGAGTCGTCGAGGAAGAATCTCAGTTCAGGCACTATTCTCATCTGGTGTCTGATTCTCGTACCCAGTTCATACCTAATAGTCTTTTCATTTGCATTGATATTCTCCATTATCTCCTTAGCCTTTTCGCTTGGAAATACGCTGAGATAAGCAGTGCAGATGCTGAGGTCTGGAGAGATTTTGGTGCGAGTCACCGTTACCATCACTCCACGCATCATCCTTGTTTGCTGCTGGAATATGATGCTCAGTTCCTTTTGCAGCATTCTTGCTATCTTGTTTTGTCTTGTTTCTTGCATACTTGTTTAATAAGTTAATATAAAAGATATGTTACTGTATATGTCATGTTTCTATTAGCCATTCAGCGTTTCGTTTGCAAAATTAGGCAAAAAAAATCAATACGCCAATAAATCAGCAAAAAAATGCCCGTCATAGCCTGCAGAGATAAGAATTTATCACTACCTTTGCACCCGCAAACATTCGGCGGGCACCATGAGAGGCTATCCCCGCTGTGACACTATCACGATGAGCAGCACACTAAAAGGCATAATATGCGGAGTGTTGGCAGCAGTGGCATACGGCACCAATCCACTCTTTTCCCTCAACCTCTATTCATTGGGCATGGATGTTGAGTCAGTATTGTTTTACCGTTTCCTTTTTGCCACCATGGGCATGGCCGTTTTGCTGCGTGTGCGTCATAAGCGTATTCTGTTGCCCTCGCGCCGCAATCTACCCCCTGTAGTGATAGCGGGACTGATTTTTGCTATGTCGTCGCAAACTCTTTATGAGAGTTTCCTATATATGGATGCTGGCATAGCCTGCTCCATCCTTTTCATCTATCCCATATTAGTGGCTGTTATCATGATGGTCTTTTTCCGCGAGCGTGCCTCGTGGCTTGTATACATGTGCATAACCGTGGCCACGGCAGGCATATTCCTGCTCTACAATGGCAAGGGCGGCGAACCCCTCAGTGCCAAAGGCGTAGCCTTGGTAGCAGCCTCATCATTATGCTATTCGGTATATATAGTAGGTGTCAACCGCTCCATGCTGGCCTCTGTTCCGTCTGGCACCCTTACCTTCTGGGTTTTGCTCTCGGGCTGCATGATGTTTTGCGCGTTTACGGGTTTCGGCAGCCGTTTGGTTCCTCTTGAGCCCACTATGTTTTGCATTGTCAACGTGTTGGGTGTAGCCCTCATGCCCACCGTGATACCCATATTGTTTATCAATATAGCCATCCGCAATATCGGTCCTACCTACAGTGCCATCATCGGTGCTCTCGAACCTGTGACAGCCCTGTTTATCGGTGTCATGGTGTTTGACGAAACGATCACTGTGAGGATAGCCATAGGATGTCTGATGATACTTCTGGCAGTGATAGGAGTAGTGTTGCGCACAAGGCACAAGGAAAAAGATACCTTGTAAGACACATCAATAATCAATAATCAATCATCATTCATCATTCATCAATCACAGATATTCCATCAGCACATCCCATACCGCCACGATATGGCATGCACTGCCTATTAGCACAAAGAAATGAAACACCGAGTGCATATACCTGCGTTTGTTTAGGCTATAGAAGAGGGCGCCAGTGATATAAGCCACACCCTCTGCCACTATCCATATCACGGCAGCAGGGCTCACACAGTCGACGAGCGGTTTGAAAGCCACCAGCACCGACAGTCCCATACCCACAAAGCACAGGGTTTCGAGATTGCTGTGGTCTTTGAGTTTAACGAAAGACATCACCGTGCCCACAATGGCACAAACCCACACAAAGATGAAGAGACCCCATCCCCATCCGCTGCTCTGTCTGAGCGCCACAAGGGTTAGAGGCGAATAGCTTCCGGCTATATGCCAATAGATGGCGGCATGGTCCCATTTTCTCAGTCTCTCTTTCCATTTGCTTGTGCGAGGAGTGGCATGATAAGCCGTGGATGCCACATAAGAAGCCATCATACCAAAGAGATAGAGAATCACTCCCACGCTGGCCCAGGTATTGTCGCCCTTGAAGCACAACACGAGAAAGAGTATTCCCATGACCACACCGCCCACAATGCCAGCGGCATGCGACCACGTATTCCAAATCTCTTCCTTCTTTGTATATTTGATCATTATTGTACTATCTCGAAATCAAGTTGTCTTCTTTCAACGTTAGCTCTGGCCACACGTATCCTTACGGGATCTCCGAGTTGGAATTTATGATGGTAACGTCGCCCCACGAGGCAATAGTTTCGCTCATCGAAATCATAGTAGTCGTCATCCAGGTCTCTCATTGCCACCATGCCTTCGCAGTGGTTGTCGTCTATTTCGCAATAGATGCCATAACTCTGTATGCCACTGATATGAGCATCATACTCCTCACCTATCTTGTCGGCCATAAACTCCACCATCTTGAATTTTATGGAGTCTCGTTCAGCATTTTGTGCCACCAGTTCCATATCGCTGCAATGCTCGCAGAGTTCCTCATAATGTTCTTTGTTTGCCGACCTGCCGCCCTCCTGATATTTGGTTAGCAGTCTGTGCACCATGGTATCTGGGTATCGTCTGATTGGCGATGTGAAATGAGTATAATAGTCAAAGGCCAGTCCATAGTGTCCGATGTTGTGCACGCTGTATTTGGCCTTCATCATAGCTCTGAGTGCCACTGTCTCAATGAGTTTCTGCTCCTTCTTTCCCTGGCAGTCGTCCATGAGTTTGTTAAGGCTTTTGGTGATTGCCCCCTTGGTTCCGGCCGTTTTCATTTTATATCCGAATTTCACCACAAACGAGCGCAGTGTTTCGAGTTTCGTTGGGTCTGGTTGGTCATGTATACGGTAAGGCAGAGTTTTGGCCTTTCCCCCTTTCTTCACTTTTCCTATGCTCTCTGCCACTGTTTTGTTGGCCAGTAGCATAAACTCCTCGATGAGTTTGTTTGCATCTTTAGACTTCTTGAAATAGCATCTTGTTGGTTTCCCCTTGTCGTCCACATCGAAATGCAGTTCCTCCCTGTCAAATTTCACGGCACCATTTTTGAATCGTGCCTTTCGTGCCGCCTTGGCCAACCTGTCGAGTTGCAGCAGCATCTCAGCATTTTCGCCTGTATACTGCCCGTCGGGTCTCACTGGAGCCCCCTCTCCCTGTCCGTCTATCACACCATTGTCTTCGAGAATTTTCTGCACCTCCTCGTATGCATATCTCCTGTTGCTCTTTATCACGGTGTGAGCCAGGTGCCAGTGTTTGATTTCGGCATCGTCGTTCATTTCGAATATCACGCTGTATGCCAGTTTCTCCTCATCTGGTCTGAGCGAGCAGATGAAATTACAGAGTCGTTCTGGCAGCATTGGGATGGTTCGGTCAACGAGGTATATGCTTGTTGCCCTCTTCACTGCCTCCTTGTCTATTACCGACCCTTCGGTCACATAATGCGACACGTCGGCAATATGCACTCCCACTTCCCACAGTCCGTCTGTTGTCTTCCTTATGGATAGAGCGTCGTCGAAGTCCTTGGCATCCTTCGGGTCTATGGTGCATGTAAACACATCTCTGAAGTCTTCCCTCTCCTTGATATCCTGTTCGGTTATGGTGGCATTGATTTTATCTGCCGCCTCCTCCACATTCTTCGGGTATCGGTATGGCAGTCCATACTGCGCCAATATGGAGTTCATCTCCACATCATTGTCGCCCTTCTCTCCCAGCACATCCACCACTTCTGCCATGATATTGCGGTGTATGGTATCTGGCCATTCGGTCACTTTCACTACCACCTTATCTCCGGTCTTGCCACCCTTGAGTTTGCGTTTTGGCACAATGATATCATTGGCAAACAGATTATTCTGTGTCACCACAATGGCCATATCCTTGCTCACGTTGAGTGTGCCCACCAGTTGGTCGTGTGCCCTTTTGATTATTGCCGTCACCACAGCCTCCTTGATATGCTTTTCGCGCCTTGCATTTATCACCACCTGCACAGTATCGCCATCCATGGCCGCCATAGAGTTTCTCTCTGCCACGAAGATAGGCTGGCTTCCATCGCTTGGAATGAAACTGTTTTTGCCGTTAACCTTACGTCTGAATATACCCTCCTGCAGTTGTGTCTTAGTATTGAGCATATAAGTATATTCGCTGCATTTGGTCAGATAGTCGTCCCATGCCATCTCTTCCATTACATCTATGGCCACCATCTTAAGAGGGTGCGTATCGAGTTTAAGTGTTTTGAATATCTGTTTCAACGAGAATACCTGCTGCGGATACTGCTGAAAGAGTCCTATCAGTTTCTGTTCCACATCCTTTTTTGACATTCTCTTGCCTGCTTTCTTTTTTCCCATAATAGTAAGAATTTTGAGATATAATGACTGTTCACTTATGCAAAGTAACAAAAAAATTACGTATTTTGTACCTTTCCCATGCGTTTTTTATATAAAAATAGTAACTTTGCAACCAAAGATTAACAAAATGGATAAAAAGAGTCGCGAAAAGAGCATCTACCATGTTACACTTGTGGGCAGTTTTGTCAACATGCTATTGGTGTCGGTGAAGTTTGCCGCTGGCATCTTCGGGCATTCGTCTGCCATGATAGCCGATGCTGTCCATTCATTGTCTGATTTCCTCACAGACATCATCGTGCTGCTGTTTGTGCGACTGAGCAGCAAGCCTGAGGACTCATGCCACGACTATGGTCATGGCAAGTATGAAACCCTGGCCACGGTAATCATTGGTGTGGCTCTGCTCGGTGTGGGCATCAACATCTGCTATAATGGCATCATGCATATCATCATGTTTATGCATGGGCACCCCATCCCCCAACCGGGAGTGATAGCTCTGGCAGCGGCATTGGTGAGCATTCTGTCGAAAGAGTGGGTATACAGATATACCATACGGGTGGGCAAGCGTGTTGACTCCCAGTCGGTGATAGCCAATGCGTGGCATCACCGCAGCGATGCCCTTTCGTCTGTGGGCACAGCCCTGGGCATAGGCGGAGCCTTGTTGCTGGGTGCCCGCTGGTCTGTTCTCGATCCCATAGCGGCAGTGGTGGTTAGTGTGATGATAGTGGTGAGCGCGGTCAAGATAATCCGTACCGCTGGCGACGATCTTCTTGAGCGCAGTCTGCCCCAGTCTGTTGAGGATGAGATAGTGAGCATAGCCTCATCCGAACCGTCGGTGTCTTGCATCCATCATCTGCGCACCCGCCGCATCGGTTCGCGCATTGCCATCGACATGCACTTGCGCATGCCTGCCCAGATGACCCTTTATGAGTCGCATGCCCACACTGTCAACATTGAGCGCCGACTGCGCGAGCGCTTCGGTCAGCATACATACATCGGCATACATGCCGAACCTGAGAAATAGATCAATATTAATATCGAAATAATATGTCACAAGACAACACCAAGACTCTGCTTGTTACTGGTGCTACTGGTTTCATCGGCAGTTATATTGTAGAAGAGGCTCTCTCGCAGGGCTATGAGGTATGGGCGGCGGTGCGCTCCACGAGCAGCCGCCAGTGGCTCAGCGACCCTCGCATTCATTTCATCAATCTTAATCTCTCTGACCGTCTTCAGATGGCCGAAGCCTTCCGTCAGGTGTGCCAGGAGACTGGTGGTGTGGGGTTCCGTTATGTGGTGCACGCCGCTGGAGCCACCAAGTGTGCCAATGCCGATGATTTCCATACCATCAATGCCGTGGGCACCCATAATCTCGCTTTGGCACTCATAGACAGTGCCATGCCATTGGAGCGTTTCGTGTTTGTGAGCAGCCTCAGCGTCATGGGTCCCATACATGAGGATTATCCCTATACCGACATTACCGATGAAGATACTCCCTGTCCTAACACGGCCTATGGTCGCAGCAAACTCGAGGCCGAGGGTTATCTCGAGAGTCTGGCAGGTCAACTGCCATACATCATCTTGCGCCCCACGGGAGTATACGGTCCTCGCGAGCGCGACTATTTCCTCATGGCCAAGAGCATCAAGGGACATACAGACTTCAGTGTGGGCTACCGTCCGCAGGATCTCACCTTCATCTATGTGGCCGACATGGTACAGGCGGTGATGCTGGCCCTCACCAATGGCCAGACAGGTCATAAGTATTTCCTCAGCGATGGTCATGTCTATTCGTCGCGCACGTTCAGCGACCTCATCCATGATGAGTTGGGCCGTCCATGGCTGTTGCGCATCAAAGCGCCCCTGTGGGTGCTACGTGTGGTAACCACCGTAGGCGAATATTATGGTCGTCTCACAGGGAAGGTCAGTGCCTTGAATGCCGACAAATACCATATCATGCGCCAGCGCAACTGGCGTTGCGATATTGGTGCGGCACAGCGCGAATTGGGTTACACACCACGTTATGGTTTGGCTGCGGGAGTGAAACTGAGCATCAAATGGTATAAGGATAACGGATGGTTATGAAAAAACTACTGAGCCTCTTCACCCTTGAGCGCCGCCCTGTCAAGGGTTTGCTCTCTTTTGAGTATGCCCTGCTGGGATATATCGCCATCACCCTGGTCATCCTGCTTTTTCTATATACTCGCATCGAAAGTCCTGAAACGATGATATGGGGTCGTCTGCGTGTGGTGGCCCTCACTGCTGCCCTTTGGGCGGTCTACAGATTGCTGCCCTGCCGCTTCACCCTTCTGTGCCGTGTGCTCTTGCAGTTGGCCATGCTGTCGTGGTGGTATCCAGAGACCTACGAGTTCAATTGTGTGTTACCCAATCTCGACCATCTCTTCGCCTCGTGGGAGCAATCGCTGTTTGGCTGTCAGCCCTCATTGCTCTTCTCTCGTCATTTCTCCCATCCCATAGTGAGCGAACTGATGTGTCTGGGCTATGTGAGCTATTACCCCATGATTGTGGCCATAGCCATATATTATTATTTCATGCGCCCCGAAAAGTTTGTGAGCGCAGCCAACATCATTCTTACATCCTTTTTCCTATATTATATCATCTATATCCTTGTGCCAGTGGCTGGTCCTCAGTATTACTATCCCGCCATTGGCATGGATGCCGTAGAGGCAGGCCATTTCACCTCTGTGGGCACCTATTTCGCCACTCATACCGAAGCCCTTGCCACACCCGGTTGGCAGTCGGGATTCTTCTATGACATGGTGCGTGCCGCCCACGATGCAGGCGAGCGCCCCACCGCCGCTTTCCCTTCGAGCCATGTGGGAGTGAGCACCATAGTGATGCTGTTGGCATGGCGTGCGCGCAGCCGTAGCCTCATCCTTGGTCTTTTGCCCCTTTATATCCTTTTATGCCTATCCACGGTATATATCTATGCCCACTACGCCATAGATGTGCTGGGTGGCTGGATATCGGCAGTGATATTCTATTTTGCGCTTATAGGAATAGAGAAGACAAAGCGTGCTCCTTGTCGGTAGGAGGTGTCGAAACTGATAGAGTCTGCATATATTCATTATATACCATAACCATAAAAAAAACACAATGATATGAAAAAGATTTTGTTTGCATCTATGATGCTGTTAGCCACCCTTATCTCAGTAAATGTTTCAGCCACTGATACTTCAAGAGCTGGCATAAAGGATGCCTTGGCCAAGGTGCGTGCTGGCATTTCTGCCACAGACCCCGACAATCCCAAGCCGGTGGAAAACGTGCGCATCTCCCTGTCTGACGATTATAGGCATGTAACCCTCTCATGGGATCCCGTGAGTTCTGTTGGCGAAAGCGGCGGATTTGTAGACGTGTCAAAGGTTACATACTATATCTTTGATGCCTTTGGCAGTTTCTATGATCCTGCCATCGCCACCACCACCGACACTACCATTACCCTCGACCTGGGCAATGTGGTAAAGCAAGATTTCATAGCATACGAGATTACGGCGGGTGTTGACGAGATCTATTACTCCCTTGCCACACGTAGCGATGTGGTAGTGGTGGGAGCACCTTACCTGCTGCCTTTCAGCGAGAGTTTTGCCAATAAGTCTCAAAATCACCAATGGCTTATAGACCCTGAGTCGAGCAGCAATGTAGATGTAAAATTATACGATGACCATACGTTGGGATTATACGTGGATGATTCGGGCAATACCGTCTATCTCTCCTCTCAGGATGGCGACAATGGTTATCTCTATCTCAAGGCATCCGAGCAGGGTGGCATGATAGGCATCCAGTCGGTAAAAGCCGACCTTTCACAGTCGTCATCGCCAGTATTGGATTTGCATTATCTCGGCTATGCTCCCTGTTTGGAAGTTCTTGTCAGCAGCAATGGTCAACCCTTTGAGGTGGTCAAGAGCATAGAGTCTGACTGCAGCACCTGGCAACTCATACGTATCGACCTGAGCGGTTATAAGTCGGCGGATTATATTCGCATGGCTCTGCGCCTGCGCAACACCCAACCCTCCTCCAGCGCTGTCTGCATAGACAATATCCATATCCACGACTTAGCCACCCCATCACTGCGCATAGCATCAGCCCAGCATCCCCGCACTATTGCCATGGGCGACACACTATCGCTCACTGCATACATAGAAAACAGCGGACTGTCCACCGTTTCGGATGCAATGCTCACCTTTTGCCAGGATGATGGCATCACCATCTCTGCGCCCATAGAGCCCATCCCTTCAGACTCCATCATACCCGTGCATATCTCTTTGCCCATAGGAGCCACCTCTGCAGTAGACAACTCCTTTGATCTCTCTGTGGCTATCGATGGGTCTACCGATACCCTCTACACGCTGCGGAGTTCCTACAAGGTCTCATTCCCTGCCCATCCTACTGTTGGTGCCCTCTCGGGCTCTGCCATTGCCGATGGTGCAAGCCTGCATTGGACAGCGCCCGACTATCTGTCGCTTACAGAGGCCAAGGTGCGTACGGAGAAATTTGAGAATAGCGCCTACCCCACCCTCACCATCAGCGACTTCGGCGGATGGACCATGTATGATGTGGATGGACTCAAGACCTATTCATTCCTCAAGGATGTCAACAACCCCTACCGCACGCAACCCATGGCATTCCAACTCTTCAATCCCGCTGCTGCCGGAGTGCCCAATGAATACCTGATTGACTGCAAGCCCCACAGCGGTCGTCAGATGCTCGTGGCCTTCAGTGCCAATGGGCAAAACGACAACTGGCTTGTATCTCCTGTACTATCGGGCGATGCCCAGACCATCTCATTCTGGGCCAAAAGTTTCACCAGCGGCTATCCCGAGTCCTTCGAGGTTTATTACTCCATGGGAGGCACTGCCATTTCCGATTTCGTGCGCATCACCGATGTGACCAACTATCCCGAGAATAATCAGGTGCCCGAGGATTGGACAGAGTTTTCAGCCTCATTACCTGCTGGTGCCAAGCATTTCGCTATTCACCACACCTCCTTCGACACCTACGCTTTGATGATTGATGATATCACCTATAAATCCGCTGGTACCCTTCCTACCGACACTCAGTTAGAAGGATATAATATCTATCTTGTCAGCGTGAATGGAAAAGCGGTGGCATGTCCTGGCAGCATCAATGAAGCGCCCATCACCGCCACCACCTTCAGTCACAGCCTTGATGCTCCCGGCATCTACGGATATGCCGTAAGTGCAGTCTACAACAATGGTGAGTCGAAGGCCTGCGCCCCAGTATCTATAGACTATCTCTCATCATCCATCCATTCTGTGGATGCTTCCGATACCAAACTCGGCGCCCCCATTTTCTATAATCTCAATGGTCAGCGCATAGCTCCCAACCATCGCAAGGGCATATATATCCGCAACCACAAGAAAATAATAGAGTAACAGGCGCACAACACCCAGCGTCAATACCTTGGCGCCAATGTCAGGGGTGCGGCGGAGTCGCCGCACCCCTGCGCTTTAATACCTTTAAGATGGGTTCTATAAATTAGCCATATATAGATAGCATTCACGGTTTTTCAAGTGAGGGCAGTGATAATGCTAATGAGGACTCATGAAAATACTATTCAAAATACAAGAAAACACCTTTTATTCAGCAAAGAAAACATAATTCTATTGAACAAGGCTTTGTCAATTGAGAGAAAAGAAGTATCTTTGCGGTCGGAAATATTTGTAATCATTCCGACCATAATTTATATAATTAGGGAGTGTCGTTAAATATTAAGGTGATTTATAACTATCTATTCCTCAATGTGATAGAAATTTTGTACCTTTGTAGAAGATAAGAAAAATCCCCCAATTACCCTCACCGTTTCTTTGCTCCTTCCAATCAAGGAGTTGCTGATATATTTTACGCTTCATAATGATATCATCCGCACCTTTTTGAGATTTTCGAACTTCCATATTTTACACCTTTTTGAGATTTTACACGGTACAAATATACACCTTTTTGAGATTTTCTGCAAGAGTTTTGACGGAAAAGCATAAGATATTTGATTATTTTAAGTCAGTTTGACCTCAATATTGACCTATTTCATCGTATTTACCCAATTGTCATTCATTATACTTACATGTTCGATATTATTAAAATCCGCTTCAAAATCTTGTTTTATGTGGGTTCACTTCACATCCATATCACATGACCCATTCATATACTATACCCACTTGAAGTCGTTTACAGTGCCCGTGGCAGAAGAGAAACTGATGCCCACCTTGAATATCTTGCGTGGGTCGGCAGCGTATGGCAGGGCATAACCCTTATCTTCTATCTGCTTCAATGCTATGTCTGCCGTGGAGTTAAGCTTGAGTTCAAAGATATAGACATAGTCGGG
>JALFPC010000009.1 GCA_022782305.1 Prevotella sp.
TTACTGCGGCCTTGATGGCTGTACTCTTGAGATACTTGGGAAGACTCTCGTTAAAACGCTTTACTTGCAGGTTGTGATGACTTTCAAGCAAGTGGAAGCCATGAAACTTTTTAAACATGGTTAGTTAGTTATACAAAAAAAATCTTAATTCCGATGCAAAGGTACAAAAAAGTAATGATTTGGCGGAATAGAGGAGTGTATATTCCGCCATATCGAAACATTATTTAACTATTTTTGCTTAATAAGGGGAGTATTATTCTTCCACTTCAATCTTCTATTACGATATTGTAAACCTTATTGGTTCCAGAGCGGAAAGGGGTATACGACTTATCTGAATAGGCACGTTCATCTCGTATCTCTGGTACCACCACCTCAAATGGATCCAGATATTCCTTTGTTATGAAATGCACTTTCACCACAGGATAACGATCGACAGAGAACGTTTGTGCTGGCACATATGCGCAGCAACTAAGCCTCAGGGTGTCGTTGGCCACGGGCACGGTCATGCCAGTATCTGCAAGCAGAGTGATGGTACGTTCGGTGCCTTGCACTGCATTCACAAGCATCTGCGTAGGAGTCTGTGCCGGTGTTTTGGACACAGTGGCCATGAGTTCTTCTGCCACTTCATACGGAGTGATGTAAGCCTTGGAAAGAAGGCCATCGATGGTCACATAGATGGAATCAGAAAGCAGGGCATCCACACGAGGAATACTTACATTTACAGTCACTTTGGTCATCACATGCGAGAAGACCAGATTTATTGGAGCACGCTCCACACGGAATGGATTATTGATATATGGCACACCTATCATTATATCATTGCTGCGCATTACCGCATTATCGCTCTGATCGGCATCCACGATTATGGGCATGGCGGCAAAGAGGTCAGCATAATCCATACCCTCGCGGCGTGGGGAATAGGCTATGACGCCCACTTTCTCATAATCCGAACTATAAGGATATACAAACTGATTGGCATCAGTGCGCACGAGGGAGCCATCGGCATTTACTTTAACCTCCTCATTGCAATAGCCATAGCAATGCTTGTCTGCGTATGCAGATGTAAGGGAGGTGTTTCCCGAGTGCCATACCGAACGGATATCTGTATAGTTCTCTGGTTGACCAAATTCCTTTGCCTCATAGTCAGCCTCATGCATAACAAACATTCCTATGCGTGTATTGGGAGATAAGGATGTGGTTTGAAAGCCAGTATCGGTACCTCTTGTGACGTTCCCCGTCAACTCTACAGATGGCGCAGACATCACATCGAAAGACATATAGTCCACATCCATCTCGTCAGCAGGAATAATGGTTTCATTATCCGAACAACCAACAATGATTGCCACCACAGCGGCCAACATAATTATTTGTCTATTCATTATATCGTTTCTTTATTGTCTTATGGTAATCATCTCCGCCTCTTGCTTTTGGGCAGTGATTTATCTATGAACTTCCTTAGGTTGAGTGCCGACTCGTTAGTAGGTTCCAATTCGAGACATTTGTTACAATACTCGTCTGCCTTGATCAAGTTCTTCTTGACACCTTCGCCGAGGAAATATGCCCTACCAAGAAATCCAAACACTGTGGGCATGTTTGATTTAACCCTATTGGCATCACCCTTTGCCTTATCGATAACAACGATCTGTTCAAGGGTTTGCACACATACATCTGGATGATTCAAACGCGATTCGAGATTTAGGGCCCAGCGTCTGAGATAAGCTATTTCAGCAAAGTCGGGGTTTTCTGTTGCCCATATCACATATACCGAGTCCATCTTGGCAAAATAGATGAGTTTCTCATCTCCTACGCTCTCTTCCGACTGTGCAGTATAAAGTTGTACCAATTGGTTAAGTCCATAAAGGGTAGACTGTTTGTTGACACGGCAATAGTTGAGGTGTTCATTGAATGTCTTTTCAGCCATATCATATTCTCCCATTTCAATATAGCACTCTCCCAACTGCTGCAATGAAGTTTGGCGGTCATGCTCTGCTATTGAGTCGATATCCATGTGTTTCTTCAGCCATTCAATGGCCTTTGTATAGTTTTTGCGTTCCTTAAAGCACTTGGCATATCGGAACACGTCTACTGGTCTCACCACCAGGGTATCACTATTATACATCAAGTCTTCGAAATATTTTTGTGATACATCCCACTTCTGCAAATCGTAAGCAAAATTGGCCGCACTGCGGTTGAGACCATAATATTTTGGAAAGTAGGAAAGACCTTTCTGGCATATATCAAGAGAATAGTCCTTACCCTTGAACATACCCATTGTAGCCCATCTGTCCCAGTCATACTGCGACAGGTTTTCGGGTTTTTCTTTCTCAAGGAAATCAACAGCATTTGCCAGGTTAACACCTGTATTGATATTATTATCAGCCAGTCGCTCATATATCTTCGACATACCGAGATATGCAGGATAGTCAGGCAAGGCTGCACGTAGTTTATTGAACATATTCTCCGACAGGGTGATATCCTTGGTACTCATCATCTTGGCATATGAAAGATAGCAGTCGGGGTGTTTGGGATTTGCGGCTACCCCTTTCTCATACCATTCAGCAGCCTTGAGGGTATCGCGATAACGACGCTCCATCAGTTCCCCTGCCACAAGATAGGCAGGTGCGTATGTCTTGTCTATCTTCATAGCCCATTCAGCATACTTCATTGTATGGGCAGAATCGGTCACACCAGAATTATAAAAGAATGCATTGGCAATGCCTGTGGCCACCTCAGGATTTTTCTTATGCTGGCTCATAATCTCTTCGGCAAGCACATCCATGTCCTTGACAGCATGCTTGCGAACCACTACCTTAAAAGCTTCCACTACAGCCTTTGCATTGGAGACATCTTTGAGTTTGATCTTCTTTGGAATTGGTTTCTTATTTTTGTTTTCTTTATAGCTGGCAGCATTTGATACAAACGGAATGAGCAGGCATAAGATTATGGAAATTATGCCTGACAACCTATCGTAATATAGAATCTTTTTCATTATCATACCTTTTCTTGTTTATTAGAATGAATATTGGGCTCCGAGTGATATGGTCTGCAACACATTTGTCTTCTTGCCCACTGAGAGATTTATGCCAGGGATATCGCAGTCACCAAAGATATATACAGTAGGTGTGAAGGTAACAGCGATATTTGGCAGTACATTGGCCTTGAGTTTAAGTCCTATATTTCCACCTATCACCACTGCCGACTTTCCGTTCTCCACGGCTTGTGCCGCATGATTCTGCTGCAGTCTTTCGCCCTCATAAAGACTGACATTGTCTGACATGAGAATAGCGACAGTGGGACCTCCAAAGGCCTCAAGTTCAAACAGTCTGCCTGGCACATATCCTGCCATGAGGTTGGTGAGATTAGCAATATAGTTGACGGGCACCATTCCCCATGTCATCTTATGGGTACCCAGACCATTGCGCACGGTGGCCAGATAATTATTGTCGGGATATTCGAGATTGAGGTCATAATAGTCAGTCATGGCATTCTTCTTATGGCTAAGCAGTTCGAATGCCGCCCTCACGCCATGCATACTATTGAAATGATATTCAAAGAAGAGTTGTCCGCCCAGGGCAGCACTTCCGTTGTTGTTGATATTATTGCTATAGTCCAGAAATGTGCCGAGACTACCGCCGACACCAGCCACAAAGCGTTTGTAGTCGCCCAAGGCTGCTGGTTTAGCATCCTTCCGGCGCATGGCTAAAGCGCGGGTATAGATGCTCAAACCTATGGATGCGGAATAGAGTTGCTCAGAGAATTTCTTGTTCCACTTGATATTTGAATATGGTATCTTATAATCAAAATAGGTATAGCGTGGCTCAAGGAACACATGTAGGTCGTCTGCAATCTTTGCCCAGAGATGCAATCCACAAGAATATTCTATTGCAAAGGTGCGCAACTCCTCTTCTTGCTTCTTTCTCAACCATCCGATGCCGATACCACCAGTGAGATAGGCACCGCAAGTGGCATCCCAAGAGAATTTCTTCGTCAGACCAAAGGGATTGAAGAGTGCCTCTACCCTACCCGACAGGTACGACGAATGATAGTTGGTTACATACGATGGTTTATATGATGGTGAGAGCACTTCGTCTGTGGTATTAGTATTCCATTTAGCTGAGCGTAACGCTCCTGTTGCTCTCATACCTATTATGGGCGAGAACCATTTTCCTACGGAGAGAGAGAGTTCATGTCCACGGGTCTCTGTGAGCGAAAGTTTGTCGGAACCGCTCATCATTGTCAATCCCGATGACAATTCCACAAACCATGGTGTGCGCCACGTAGGCATGATGGTGTCATTGCCATTAATCACAACATTTTTCTTATACCTCATACGTGCCTCTGGCGAAAGGTTGTTGTGCAGATAATAGATAAACGAGATAGTGGCACCATAGAAGAAATCATACTTTCTATAATTGCGCGCACCACTGAAGTCACCATTATCTCCCTGTACGCCAAGATATGGTTCCAAAGCCATATAACCCTGTGGTCCGGTGAAGAACTTAAATTGCATACCGCCATGCAACTCAGGTGTTCCATCCTTTAGGATATTGGAATATCGCGAATACATATATCCTGCACCCAGTACTATCGATGCATCCATAAGGCGCGTAGGATCATATCCGTCCATATATGATGAGATATCGAAGAGATAGTCGGCCTTGATGCCAACACGGCGAAAGACAGTATTTGTCTGCTGCTGATAGCCATAGCCACCATACATGGTGAGGCGTGCGGAATGATATTTGTTGAATTGCTTGCCCACAGCCACCGATGCGGTGGTCAGAGGGTTGAACTTATAATCTTTTGATGGGGGTACCATCTGCAACACACCGGCACCAGCCTCCAAATAGAGGTGGTCGTCCCATTTCTTGGTGAACTGGTCGCCATGGTTGAGATAGCGTTTGTCGTAATACATAGTGTGGCGATAGGCATTAAATCCCTCTGCATAGTTTTTGCGAACCAACTTGACAGAGTCCTTGTCCATGCCGTCTTCCATATCATCAAGTTCATTGATAGTATCATTGATAGCAGCATTGGTAGGGGCCATGTCCACAATGGCATTGCCCCATGTTTCCACTGTCATCATCAGCAGCATACTTATTATGGTGAATAGTCTTCTCATCTATATATATTTATGTATCAGTCTTCACGGTTGTCTTCTTCTGACGTTGGCAATTCATCGTCAGTGGTTTCAGCAACTTTATTGGCATCTCTCGCAAAGAGCAGAACCTTGAATTTGTCTCTGTATTTCTGTATATCCTTTTTCTTGTATGGATTCCTCTCTCGTCTTGTTTCATTCACATTGCCTTCGCGGAAATACTGACGCTTGAGTTCTGGTTCAAGGTCGAAACTATGCTGGAAATAGGCAAGGAAGTGAGGAGCATCATTGTCTTTCAAATCCTTATACTTGGCATCGTGTGCCTCCTTGGCCCTGTTGTAAGCCTCAACAGAGTCTGGCGACTGCAAATAGAGCATATCCAATTCGGTGTCTGAGAGTTCCTTGAATCCATCATCAAACGACACTGATGGCTCCTTACCAGCCTTCTCTTCCCATAGTATTCCCTTAAGATACCATTTCTTGGCATTCTCATCATCCATTTTGTCGAGGAGGGCGTCCACATATTCAAAATTATTCTTCAATGCGGTCTTCATCTCAGTGAAGATGATTGCCTTGTTATAGTCTGACGACAGCACATAATCCCTTGCAGCCTCCATTTTTTTCTTGGTTTCAGGGTCTTTAATCTCACCTCTCACTCCCTGCAGATAGTATTTGCGGAAATTGATGAAATGACTGAGTTCAGAGGTCAATGATGGATTATTGATCCTATTTACAAATATTACTGCAGAGTCAAGTTTCTGAGTTTGGAAATAGGCTATAGCCTGATTGATCATTATCTCAGGGCGGTTATACACCATCAGAACCTTTTGGGTATTGAAATCCCTTTCTGTGTATGACATATTGCGTTTCAGATTAATAAATGGACGCAGTATATCAAGGTCGGGCACACCCTGTTGCATCTTGATCATAGCCATTTTGTTGCACACGTATGGCGCCAATGGTATATACTGATATCTCGGTTTGGCAGTTATAGTCTTATATGCTATAGTGGTAATGGTATCGAGTTCTGCGCTGTCGGTAATTGCAGAATAAAGATTGTAGAAATCACCGGGAGAAAATGTTCTCTCTCCTGACTTTAGTTTCTCTTTATCTCTATAGTATGCCTCCACAGCCTCATCGGCATCCATAATATATTCTCGCTCATACTTATATTCTACCTGCATGATACGCAGGTTTTCAAGCTCAGGCACTATGACAGTCTCATAGAAAGGCAGCTTTACCAGTTGACCGATCACCTCGTCTGGTTTACTGTTTGCAACTAAGTTGGCAACCATATCCTTTACGTTCTGCTCTACATCCTTACGTTTATTGACAGCAGCCACCACATCATCCCATGTAAATACTATAGGGTCACGTTGATTAATGTGTGCCGTTGATGGCAGATGACCCTTAATAAGGTTTACAGCCTTGAGCGAACGTTTCTTTGCAAGTTCAATATTTCTCTCGAGACGTCCCTCGGGAGAGGCACCGCCACGCACGTTTACAACCCTTAGGAGTTTTCCATAAGACCTTAATTCTGCTATGAGTTTGCCCAATTCCACTTGATTAAGGGAATCTTTTGTCAGTTCGTCTGTTCCCCTAACAAACTTAAGTTTCAAATCACGAGGCACACTCTGATAATTCTCTTCTGCTTCCTCCTGAAACTCTGAAGTAAGGGGTATATCCTTGGATGCCACTGAGAAGTCGAGGAATTTGAATGGCGACTTAGCCAGACATGAGCCTGCTCCTTCAGATGTTACATAATATGGATTATGATAGTCGTCAAGCACCACATATTTAACAGCATTGAAGAGTGTTTTCGACTGCCCTTCTGGTTTCTTGTATCTTGCTGTCACCTTTGCAGTGAACGGCAAATTTGAGCGTAGCACCTTGGTTGAATCATAACCCACAGCCATTGAATCGTTTGTATGATAATTGAAAGCCATGCGGCGTTCCTGTTTGGTATGATAGTCGAGACCTTCAATGACAATGGGTTTAAGATATGCCACAGTATCGTCAGTATTGCAGTTGACAACAGCAGTATGGATGGTCAAACGGGAATTATCCTTTACTCTTCCCGGCTGGAATGACACTTTTAGATCAAATATTGAGAACTCTTCTGTATCCCACACATCATCATCAATACTGTCTCCACTATTAATTCTGTATTCTCCCTTGACATCGATCTCGCGAAGAACTTGCGTCTTTTCCTTGAATACCTCACTATACTTCTTTGTTCCTTTCTTAATATCAAAGGCTTTTACGAATTTTTCTCCTGCAAACACAAGAATTCCGTCACCATAGAAGCAACGTTGAGTAAAAGAGCCAGTAATAGACTCCTTGAATTTTATCTTCAATTGGCGGATAGTAGTACCAATAGGATCATCAAGGGCACCATTTTCATTTTGGGTAATAGCCACCTTTAATCTGTTTTGCGCATTAAGAGCCTCCTTATAACTTTTAAACTTGGCATATTTAACAATACCTGGAATATCAGCCCCCTTATCGTTCTTCATCTGAATTTCAAATTCTGCAGTAACCATGTCGGGGTCGTCTTCTTCATCTTGCGCCATGATAGGCAGAGAAAAGAGCATACACAGAGGCATCAGCCATAGCAATGACATAATGCGGTGCGAACCAACAGACAATTGAGATGATATATTATATAATGCTTTGGTTACCATAACGTTAGTCCTTTTATACTTATTTGATGATATAGGAAATAGATACTCCAATACGCGTGGGCAACAGAGTGTAGCCATCGGCATTGGTGCGTGGCACGCCATTGATGAGATAGTCTTCGTCATAGAAGTCATTCTCGAAATATTCCTTATGCTTATATCCTATCATACCGAAACCAGCATGGCAGTCTATGTTGATGCGGCGAGTCAGAGTGAACACATATCCAAAGGTCATGCCCAGTCCCATAGCCTGACCTTCATATACCTTCCCTTTCCAGTGTATGTCATAATCAGTCCAGAGAGCACCAGCACCTACAAAAAAACTATGCATAGGACGCCCAGAGAAATAATACCTATACTCGGGCTGCACTCCCACCATTCTCATTTGCTTGCCCCACGGATTATGGTTTGCATAGGCATGGATGCCGAGAGATGAACGCTCGCCAGTGACGAGTTCAAAACCCAGGCTCGGAGTCTGTAGCAGGTCGTTGGTCAACTCTGTGCTTACAGCCAGCATCTGTGCCCTTGCATGAGCGGATGCCATGATGACAAGGAGGATAAGAAGGAGTTTTCTCATTGCTTAATTATATTGTTATCTGCTTGATTATCAAGCTTTGCTTCGGTTTTTTCCGTATTTAATTTTGTCATGTCATGCCTGCATCCCGAACCAAAACTCGGGTGCAGGTCATGACATGGTATAGAGATTAGAGTTCTATGCCGTCGCCAGCAAGTGTTGTGTCATCGATTTCCCACGGTGTGAGGGTAGCATCAAGTGAGATGGCCTTAGGACCATTGATGGTAAGTTTGATATTATAAGACTTACCCTCCACAAATCGCTCACTGCCAGCAAAACGAATATCCATGGGATACTCAGCTGGGAACTCAATACCGTCTTTGTTTACAAGCACTATACTAATGGTATACTTATGATCATTTCCATCTGGTATCACTGGCAGAAGAATGCCCTGTCCGATGGTAACCTCGGTGTCCTTAACCCAATAATAGTCAGTACGCAGGGGCACAACATCATTTGAGTCTGGCAACTCTAAATTCCTCACGTCATCCCAGTTGAATTCAACCTTGCCATCGTTAGCAGGATTATTCCTATCTGCTATGGTGAGATTAGATTGGAAAGGCACATCATTTATCGTTATGCTCTTCACTCCCATAGTCTTTGCAGACTCTGTCGAACCATTGGCATCTGGTCCAGCCACCATAGAGAAGGTGAGGCGCATGAGCTTATGCTTAAACGAGATTGATGGAACCTCAGATGCATGCTCAAGCTGACGGAAATACTTGGCACTGTATGCAAGGTCACCAAGAGTATCGACCATATTAGATGTGCGACCCCAGATAATATCTGTCTTACCATCGATCTCATGGTATGCCACGAATGAGTTGCCATCGTTGATAATACTCTCAGTATGTGGATAATAGCCATAGAAACGATATGCATGCCAGTTGCCCACAGGGTAATAGCGAGTTTCGTTATCTGCCCATACAATATTTGTGGTACTGTCATGTGTGACATTATCCACATTGATCACGGCATTGGATTTCACATTGTTCATCCAAACAGAATACTGTCCTTCACGGGTGCCAGCCAACCATTGGATAGGCAATTCATTTGGGTTGCGGTTGATATTATTCTTGGCAAGGCAGTAGATTCCGAGCCCATCAACAGCGAACACACCAGACGGTGTAGACTCGATGCTGGCGCGGGTCTTGGAACCAGACGACAGCTTTATCTCTACATCACTGTTGGTAATGGTAGTGGTAGTATTGTCGTCTGCAGGAGCGATGAGAGATTCATCGCTCGAGCATGACGCCAAAAATGCCATCATTCCCAATCCAAATAATAAATTCTTATTCATTGTCATGTGAATGGTTATATTTAATATATTCTTATACGAGATTACTTAACCTCATCCTCTGGAGTGATACTGATGTTGCCACCATTCTCCCATGGAGCGAGAGAAGTAGTAACCTTGATTTCCTGGAGGCCATAGATAGTAAGCTTAACATTATAAGACTTGCCCATCTCGAAGTTTCCTGAAGGAGCATTCATTGTGAACACATAGGTATAAGAGAGGGTATTACTTGGATTATTCTTGTCAGGCTGGCTGAGTACAACCTGGATCTCATAATTGTTCTGAGGAGCCACGAGAAGAGCCTCACCTACCTCAGTTGGAACACAAACGACAGTATCTTGACCAGCATCTGTTTGAATAGTATCTGTTTGTGGGTATACAGGATTGAGGTCTTCCAACTGAGCATCAACAGCATTTGAGGTTCTCTCCTTCAGATAAAGTAATGCTGAATCTGCCCACTGAATACGGTCTGCATTTTCAATTCCCAATGTGTCTGCAACTGTGAATAAACCAGAAGCACCTGACTTAACAGTGATAGTATCAAGTCTTACCTGATTAACGATCACATTAGTGTCACCAGCGATGATCTGGAAGTTAAGACGGGTAAGCAAGTGATTGAACACCATGTTTGGCTGTACACCATTACGAGCAGCGTATGCTGAGTAGTAGCGCTCACGATTGCCTTCTGCCCAACCAGTAGTAATACCTTCCTGTGCAGCAGTCAACTTAGCCTTAGCTATCATCACATCCTGAGAACCGTCGATAGTGAATGGAACTACAACTTTTGCACTGTCATTGACAGGTTCACCAGTACTAGCATCGTCAAGACGATATCCCCAGAAATCATAGTTGCCCTGTGGTGGGAAATATTTTACACCATTAGCAGCAATGGCGGGAACCTCATTAGGATTCTCTGTAGAAGAAGGAGTGGTGAACACCTCGTTGTTGTAAATTACAGTACTATCGCCTGAACCATTTACGAAATAAGCAAGTTCGAGTGTGTTTTTCTTAAACATAAACACGTTTACCTTCTCATTGTTCCAGTAGTTATTGGTTGTGGTCAAAGTGTCAGCATCGTTAACACCACCAACAGTACCAGTACCACGGGTAACATCTGCGCCCATACCGAGTTTGATGGCCACGAGGTCACTTTCATTGACAGAATTGCCGTCAACGGCGAAATCGTCATCTGAAGAGCAACTGCAAAGCAAAGCTGCAACTGCAAAAGTAGAAATAAATAATTTCTTCATAACTTTAATAATTTAATGATTAGTAATATAATTGTTTATTCTCTGTTATTCCATTCCTTGGTTGAAATCGTCATCATCAGGGTCTATGATTACGTCGCCGCCATTCTCCCATGGTGTCCACTGTGCCACCACTACTATCGGTTGCAGACCATAAACGGCAATCTTGACCTGATAGACGGTGCCAGGCCTAAACATCCACTGACCTGTGGCCTCATCATAATCATAACTGGATGGGGTATTGCTCTTGGCCTTAACGGTATATGTAGCCTTGAGATTGGCAATGGTTCCATCACGCTTGAGTTGCGAATAATGCAGTGTTACCACATACACGGAGTCGGCAAAGAGCATGAGCGACCCACCCATTTTCTCGGAGTTGCGCTTCTGCCAGTCAGGATTTCCATTGCTTTCATCCCATCTCGGAGCCATATATCCTGGCCTTTCACCAAGCACCTTGGCAATAGCTCCATAGCGGTTGTCTGCACGTAGTTTATCCATATTGGTAGTACCGAAGTCTGGACATCCATTGATATCCTTAACCAAGGTGTCGCGGAGTTGAAAAGAGACTCTCTGCCTGCCCTCTGTTAGGGTATGGAGACCAATTTGCGCAGTATCCTTATTGGTGGATGCCACAACCATGCGGCCCTCATTCCATCCCTCCATGGTTATTCCCGTTACGATGATACTATCGGCAGCTTTCTCTCCAGGATATGCATAGAACTCAAATTGAGTGAGTTGGTGCTTCATATCAATAATTGGATAAACGCCACGATGGGCAGCAAAAGTGCTATAGCCACCTATGTTGACAATTTTCTTCTTATCCTCTACATTGGTTAGGTTTGCCTGAGAATATTTCTCATTGAGTCGCTGCATGTCAAGCTTTGGAGCATATCCGCACATAAGGTCTTGTGTACCGTCAATCTTGAGATCGTAATAGATTAAGTCTGAGTTACGCTGTGGCTTAGCTGTGGCAGCGAGGTCATCGAGGAAATAGCCAAAGAAATTGTAACCCACATCCTGATACACATTACTATAGTACATACGTCTCTCACCGAGCACATCAAGCACCGACGAATTGGTTGCATCTGGTTCGAGAGCACCCACACCATCGGTATTGGGTTTGGTGGGCATACCAAAGTTATAGTCGGGTCCATCCACCAAACAATCTCTGCCATCCTCATCATGTGTATGGCCAATAGCATAAGCCGAGTGTGTGAGGTCTGGATCAGCGGTCAGTTGACCCCCTTGGGCATCGGCCTCAGCTCGGAAGGCATACACATAGAAGGTAGAATTATTATACTTCCACTTGTCGGAAGAGGAATAATCCTGAAATGCACCTGTTCCTCTCGTACTTGCCCCACGGGTGGTGATAGAGAAGAAGTTCTGCTCATTTACGAATACCATGATAGGTGTCTTGTCGTAGGTCTCAGTATTCTGCACTCCTTCCTCAATATCATAATCCAGTCCAGGATATGACTGAGTGCATGCAATCATACACGGCAACGATGCGAAGACAGCCATCAAGGCATTCAGTGTTTGTCTTTTTTTCATATCATTTATTTCGTCACTTTTCTATGTTTGTTATCAACCCTTCCCAACACATATTGTGTATGCGGACATCAGATGTCCATGCTTATGTCATCGCACGGAATCCAACGGTCTATACCTCCATTGTTGTCTGGGCTCTCAAGAATGTCACTACCTGTGATTATCAGGTCGGCATTCACATTGAGTATGCGCTCCACTCCATTGCGCACCACATGCTGGCGGTCGCTGGTATACTTATACAACTCCGCTGCTTTGAGGGAGTTATAGAGGTTTATCTTTCCTTGGAATTTCTTTATTTCACCTGTTTCCGTTCTGGTAAAGATGAGTACCTGCATGACGCCTGGACCGCTGACCATGCTTGACGATGAACTCGACACTATGGTGGGCACATTGATCCTTGCACTACATCTCACGTTGCCAGTATTGGTAAAGGTGTCGGTAATAGTCTTGCCACCACCATCCACAAGCGAATACTTATACATCATTTTGAAAGTCTTGAGTATGTCTATGTATCCCTGCGATAGATTTACCTTATGAGGCACTCCAGCAATCTCTGCCCATACGCTGTCGACGCAGAACCTAACACCATTCATATTCTTTTTTATCTGCATGTTGATAGTAACTTGCTGTGTAACGGGTTTCGGCTTGAATGTATACTTGCTTACAGTCTTTTCGAGCAACGGAGTTACCACCGTTGTATCATAGAGCACAGGTCTAATATCTGGAATCATATAGTTGGCATAAGGATTGTAATCCTCCCAGTTGGGCAACCCAATGGTGGCAAGAAACTTGGGGTCATTCTTGTCGTAGGTTTTGTATTCGATGCTCACATCCTGAAACTTTGTCTGTTGGTTTTCATCATTAAGGAAGTTCATAATCTCTGAGTTTACCAACTCCTGTGAACCAAGGTTGAAAGCCAGAAATTTATACTCGCCAGCGCGCAACTTGAACACATCTGTTTCTTGTATTTCCACAGGAGCCTCATCGCCATCAGCATGTGTATCGCTGGATGATTCAATAGGAGCTGATACAACAACTGTATTATCACCACCTTCGCTACCACCCTCAGCAGGTGTATCTCCAGCATTGTCTCCTTCGTCAGTGGAGGGATTATTCCCTTCACCAGCATTATCTTCTGAAACTCCATAAGGATTTTCGGGAGCATTAAAGATATATTGTCCTTTAAGAGTAGTGGTGCTTACGGCGAGAGCACATTTCCAATGGTTAATCACTCTGTTTGCCAATACAAACATAGAGTCTGGCTTTGTGTTGGAATAAGCTCCCGACCAATCGAAATCAAATTTTACAGATGTGCGATGAGGATGATCAGCCTCATAACAGGTATCTACTTCGGTGCAGGCAGAGAGCAAAAACATAACCATCATCACCGTCAATGACACCTTATATATATTATATAGCGATTTATTACTCATCCTTAGCCTCCTTTCCATTGTTGTCTTCATCAGAGACAACGGCATCGTTGTCTTGATTGCCGCCAGCAGGATTAGATCCTTCTGGATTATCCTCAGCCGACTTTGCTTCATTTACGCTCTCA
>JALFPC010000054.1 GCA_022782305.1 Prevotella sp.
ACAACACTGTTTACCATGTTGCCAAGGGCGAGACCGTGTTTGTATCCAAGGGAGTGCTCATGCAGATTATTAGCGTTTCGGAAAATCTCAGCATCACCCTGCTCTTCTATCGTAGCCAACCCATAAGAGACATGCTCGGCACCACCGTGGTAGCCATGCGCACATACGCCATCATCAACCCACGATCATGCCTCATCGTGCATACCGGCGAAGAGGAAGAACTGGCACATTATGCCGAGATAATCGGCAATAGTATAAGAAAAGCATCTGCCGACTCTTCTGCCTATGATGCCAACGAACGGCAACTCCTGCTGATGTCTGTCACATACCGCATGTGTAGCATCTTCGAGAGAATTCACCCGCAGAGCAACCAAATCTCCGACAGGAAGATGGAAATATTTGCACAACTCCTCGACTTGGTAGACAAGCATTTTATCGAGCAGCGCAGCGTGAGTTTCTATGCCGACATCATGTGCCTGTCGCCTAAATACCTATCTACATTGGTAAAGCAGGTTTGCGGCAAGACTGTGCAGCAGATAGTGTTCAAGGCCATAATCAGACGAAGCATCTTCCTGATGAACAGCACCAACATGTCTATTCAGCAGATTGCCTTCTCACTACATTTCCCCAACGCATCGGCTTTCGGCACCTTCTTCAAAAAACAGATGGGCATGTCGCCTAAGAAATATCGGCATTGACTTCCTCCATCTTACGCTTGCGCCATGGAACGAGCAATACCACTACTGCCACTATCATGCAACCCCAAAACGTCAGTCCCGACATCTCCTTGATTGTGGAGATGGTGGCCTGCACCTGCACCTTGCCTTTCAGGCTCATGGCTGCCATATTATTTGCCTCCGTCACACTCTTGCCTTGATAAATCATGCCATTCACGGTGCGGTCGTAGTCGTTGGCTATGGATATATTGGTGCGGTCGTAGTCGTGACTGTAGCGAGTCACATAATACTGCTGGCGATATTGCATCACGTTGGTATAGACGGCCGAACCGATGCCTGGTCCAATCACCATACGCACGGCCAGCATCACACATACCCAGGTGGACATAAACCGGTATGGCATGCGCTGGTTGGCATGCACAGCAGTGAGCGAATATAGTATCATCATACCTATGGTGCGTATTATCACGGGCCATTTCATACGCTCATACATGCCATCGTTTTGCACTTCGAAATACATATAGAGTGCCGACAGGCCAATAAACACAAATCCTATGGAGAAGAGCCACTTGAGATGCACTCCCTTGCCGCCAAGGATGACGATCAAGAGAAATCCGATGAAATAGCCCAGCAATACCCAGTTGCCCAGCACTGCACTCTGCCAGTTGTCTATCTTCATGCCCACGTTGGTAAATACATTCACAAACATGGCACTGGAGTTGAGAAACATCAGGAAGAAGAAGAGCAGCACACCATAGATGACGGTGCGCAACTTGAATATCTCGAGCAGGAAATAGGGTGAGCGGCGTGTCTTCTCCAAATAGATGAAGATAGCGGTGAAGATCACGCATATCACCGTGGCCCAGCGTATGGACTCATTGTCAAACCAATCGTAGGTCTTGCCAAACACCATGACGTATATAAACGAGCACATCATGATGCTGAACACCGTGACATTGCCAAACTTGGAGAAGGTGATTGGAAACTTGGCCTGCGAATATTTATGGTATGGCATGGTAAAGAATACTATGATGATACCGATAAGCATGAATGCCATCATGAAATAGTATACATACTGCCATTCGTATTCGTATGCGAGCCATGCCGTTATCCATGTGCCCATCTGGCCGATAATCATAAAGAAGAGATAGATGGTGGGCATGGAGATGGTCTTCTCCTTATCCAACTTGTCCCATCCCTCGCCATCGGTAGGTTCATTACCAGGTGTGAGATTGCGTGTGGCCTCAATGCCAAACCCATATTTGATGAGCGTGAAGAGGTTGCACATGAGCAATACCTGCCTCACAAATCCCATCAGCAGACTGCACAGGGCAAGAATAAAGAGCGAGTCGGTCTTGGCGCACGCCCAACTGAGCACAAAAAGTATGGAGAATCCAACTATGCACATCAACTTCTCCCTGCGCAGACATACGAGATCGTAGAAGAACGGGGAGAAGGCGGCCATGCCCACGGAGGTGCAAAAGCCAGCAAAGGAGATATACTCCGACTGAATTCCCAACCCGCTCATCATCTCGCCGCTATTGGCCGAATAGACACCGCTCATGGTAATCATCGGCACAAAGAGGATGATGAGGAAGATGATGCCCAGAGGTTTGGGCACCCAGTTGTAGAAGGGGAAATTCTTTGGGTTCTGTGGCATGACTCTTATGGGTTATTTCTCTGCTTTAACTATTACCATCATACCTGCGGCCAGACGCTCGTTGTCTTCCTTGCTCAGGTCGGTGAAGTCTATCCTCACGGGCACACGCTGCTGTATCTTCACGAAGTTACCAGCGGAATTGTCTGTGGGCACAAGCGAATACTTCGACCCTGTGGCTGCCGAGATGGCTGTCACCTTGCCTATAAACTCTTTGCCAGAGATGGCGTCCACGGTAATCCTAACCTTTTGGCCCACATGCAGGTTTTCAATCTGTGTCTCCTTATAATTGGCTATCACCCATTTTTCCTTGTCGGGCACTATATAGGTGATGGTGGTGCCAGCGCTCACCGACTGTCCTTCCTCTATGGAGCGGCGTCCGAGTTTGCCGTCGCATGGTGCTGTGACCACGCAGTATGAGAGGTTGAGTTTGGCCATTTCAAGGGCGGCTTGGGCACGCTCTATGGCAGCAGCGGTATTCTGCTTGCGGGTGCTCACCTCGTTTACTCCAGAGAGGGCAGCACTCTTCTGCTTGCGCACAGCTTCCAGTTTCTTCTTGGTGGCGGCATACTCCACTTCGAGTTGCTCCAGTTGTATGGGTGTGGCGGCATTCTTGGCCACGAGATTACGATAGCGCTGACAGTCTTTCTCCAGTTTCTTCAGCCTCACCTCTATCTCATCTATAGAGGCATCGTATACAGATGCCGATGTCTCGGTAGTCTGCAGGGTGGCATCAATGACATTGGCTCCTGCCATGGCATCCTTGAGGGCGGCCTCGGCCTCCATCACACGTATGCGATACTCACGGTCGTCGAGCACAAGCAGTGTGTCGCCCTTTTTCACATACTGGTGCTCTTTAAAGCACACCTTGGCTATATATCCCGTGGCCCTAAGGTTGACGGGAGAGATATACTGCTCTATCTGTGCATCATTGCTGGTCTCGGTGGTATTATAGTCTATAAACACGCATATCACCCTCCATAATCCCCATACGAGTATGGCAACGCCCAATAAACTGGCCACCAGCTGGCGTCCTCTCTGTCTCTTCAGTTTCTTTGCGGTTTCCTCATGTGAGGATGCCTTTGTCTGCTCGATATTCTCGCTCATAGTTCTCCTTATTTATTTTTTTGTTTTTATTCTTTTGTTTATTGCTTCATCTTGCCAGTAAGTTTCTTCATTGTTAGGTTGGCAATCATATAATTGTAATGTGCCGTGAGGTAATTATTCATGGCTTCGCTTATGCTCATCTCATCCTGCAATACGGTGGTCATGGAGGTTACTCCCTCGCGATACTGGTCGGCGGTCACCTTATACACATCTTCTGCCAACTGATAGTTGTCATACTGCTTCTTATAGTTGCGCTTGCTGTTTTCAAGGTCGTTGACAGCATTAAGATACTGAGTCTGCAAACCCTTCATGGCATCCTCATACTGCAATTGGGCATTCTTCATGTCAACCTTGGCTTTCCTTATCTTGCTGCGCTTCTCGAAACCGTCAAACACGGGCACTCTCAACTGCAGGGCCAAGCCATTGGAACCATACCAGTGGTTAGACTCTCCGCTGTGCCACCAGTTCTCAAACCTATCGGTAAAAGCCGAATACATCAGGCTGCCCGTGAGCGACAGCGATGGCAGATAACCCTGCTTGGCCAGCTTGGTCTGCTGCTCGGTCAGCGCTATCTTCTGGCGCATCAACTGCAGTTCATACAGACTAGTGTCCAGACCCGATGTTTCCACTGACTCCACCTCGCCAGGATTGACCTTCTCCACCATAAACTGGCCATCGGCGGGATAGTCCATCACATATTTCATCATATTATACTGCTGCTCGAGCATTGCCTTGGCATTATCTTGCTGCACCGTGAGATTCTCGATATTTAGGTTTACACGCTTCACGTCCACCTCCAAGGCCATCTGGTTGTCATAGAATGCCTTGGTAATATCTCTCAGTTCCTGCAACCTCTTGATATTGTCGCCCACAAGACGTATCTGCTCGGTGGTGTTCTGAGCCATATAATACATCTTTGAGATCTGCATGGTGAGGTCTTCTTTAGCCTTGTCGTAACTTAAGGTGTTTATCTTGTCCACGGTCTTGGCAATATCTACAGCCGTGTATACCATCTGATTGTAGAGTGGCATCTGCAACTGCAGTCCGGCCGATGCGTTATACTGCAATGTCTTGGTCACATTATATTTTCTACCGTATGCAGAGCCGTCGGTAACAGATACTGGCGGAGTGAAATTATCCGACAATGAAGCCACAGCATTGATCTGCGGCCAGAGCTTGGCACGATTTTCACTGATGGTGTGCTTGCCTTTTTCAATCTCGTTGGCAGTGGTTTTCAAACCAAGATTATTGTCTATTGCCATCCTCACACACTCTTCCAGCGTCAGCACCTGCTGAGCGCTCATAATCTGAGCAACAGTCAATAATGAAATTATCAATATCCCTTTTCTCATATTAATTATATACCTAAGATGCTAATAGTATAGCAAAAATTTGCAAACAATGGATAGAGGTTAGTGGACTTTGAGGTTCTCATATAACTTCATAATACTCATCTTTTCCACCACTATCCTTTCGGGCTGCAAAGTTAGTGATTTTCTTACAATAATCACTATTCAGATATAATGACATAGTGTTCATATTTTCTCTTTTTCATGGTTTGCAATAATACGGAGTCGCACAAACTCCGATTGGTTACATGATAAGACCATTAGAAATGATGGCAATAGGGGCATCATCCAAAATCAAAAAATCATACTTCCACACCTTATTATATATATATGATCACTACGATCCGTTAAAGTGGGAAATCATTCTTTGGAATAATCGAAATTGAAATAATATTGTATACTCGCGAGCGCGATTTGCATTAGAGTGTAATATCTGCTAAACAGACGCTATCTGTATAATAGTTGTAAATGTATAAGAATAGTTACATAGATGTTTGTATAATACCTGTAATAATGTAACTATACACTGTGTTTGATTTATATTCCGCACTGCGGAATATACGTTCACCACTGCGGAATATATGTTCCGCACTGCTGAATATAAGTTCCGCACTGCTGAATATAACACAAATGCCTGTTCTATGTGTATTATAACTATTTATGTTGACTACTTTGTCTGGGCATTATAAAAAAGCAGGGGCGGCAGTATTACTACTGCCGCCCCATTGGGTTATGATGCCCCTTCTGCTGTGAAGGGTTTCATTCTGATAGTGTTATGCTTTGGCCACTTCTGCCTCAGCAGTGTCTTCCTTGATGCTGCGACCCATGGTAAGGTATGCAATAGGAGCAGCAATGAAGATTGAAGATAGGGTACCGAATACTACACCGAGAATCATCGCAAATGAGAAACTGCGGATGCTATCGCCACCAAGGATGAAGATACAGAGCAGCACGATGAGTGTAGTTACAGAGGTGTTGATGGTACGAGCCAATGTCTGATTGAGCGAGTCATTGAAGATAGTCTGCAGGTCGCGCTTCTTGAATGAGTTGTAGTTCTCGCGTACACGGTCGAATACCACCACCTTGTCGTTGATACTATATCCAATAACCGTCAGGATGGCACCTATGAATGTCTGGTCGATCTCGAGAGACATTGGCACTATGCCCCACAATACGGAGTAGAATCCGATTACTATGAGGGTGTCGAGAGCCAAGGCGAGAGTTGAACCGAGAGAGTATGCCCAGTTGTTAAATCTCACGAGGATATAGATGAAGATGGCCACGAGTGCGAAGAGCACACTCCAAATAGCACCATGTGTGATATCCTTAGCAACGGCTGGACCTACCTTGGTGCTACTGATGATGGAACCACCGCTGCGCACGTCAGGATTCTTAAACTGTGCCACATCCTTCTGTGTAACCAATCCTGCTGCAGAGAGACTCTTGAAGAGGATATTTTCTGCTTCATCGTCAACAGTAGGATCATTGCTCTCGATCTTGTAGTTGGTAGACACGCGGATGGTCTTGCCATCGGTACCAAGGGCTATGGCGCTCACGTTGGCTTCGCCGAAGGCACCCTGAAGGGCTGTGCGCACCTGCTCTGGCTCTACGCTCTGCTCGAGTTTGATGACATAGTTGCGACCACCGGTGAAGTCGATACTCTTGCTTAAACCTCTCACTGAAAGGAAGCCGATGAATACCAATGCGGCCACACCCCAGATGAAGAACGTTCTCTTGTAAATGCCCATGAAGTTATACTTGGCATTCTGCATGAGGTTCTTGGAGAAACTGGTGCAGAAGGTGAGGTTGAGCCACTTGTCACGACTTAACTTATAGTCGTATACGAGACGTGTGAGATATACGGCAGTGAAGAACGAGCAGCAGATACCGATGATAAGGGTGGTGGCAAAACCACGAATAGGTCCTGTGCCGAACACATAGAGGATTACACCTGTTATGATAGAGGTGAGGTTGGAGTCGAAGATGGCTGAGAAGGCATTGCTGTAACCTTTCTTCATGGCTTCCTTGACATTGAGACCAGAGCGGAGCTCCTCCTTGGTACGCTCATAGATGAGCACGTTGGCATCTACAGCCATACCGAGCGAGAGCACGATACCGGCAATACCAGGCATGGTAAGGGCAGCCTGGAATGAGGTGAGGATGCCGAGGGTAAAGAAGAGATTGACGAGTAGCGCCAAGTTGGCCATCATACCTGGTATGACATTATATAGCACGAGCATGTAAATCATCAGAAGCACGAAGGCAACGATGAATGAGATGATACCCTGCTGGATTGACTGTGCACCGAGAGATGGACCTACCACTTCTTCCTGCACGATGCGTGTAGGAGCAGGCATCTTACCAGAGTTGAGGGTATTGGCAAGGTCTTTGGTGTCTTCGATGGTGAAATTGCCAGTGATCTGTGAGTTGCCACCTGCAATCTCTCCATTTACGCGTGGTGCGCTATATACGGTATTGTCGAGCACGATGGCTACGGCCTTGCCGATGTTCATCTTGGTGAGTTGGGCCCAACGGCGTGCACCGTCGCTATTCATCTGCATAGACACACATGGATGACCCATTTGGTCGAACTCGTCTCTTGCTGTGGTGATCACGTCACCCTCTAATGGAGCACGGCCAGAAGGCTCTGTCACCTTGATGGCATGAAGTTCAAACACCTCGCCACGCTTGTCGAAATCGGCAGCCTTGGCACTCCAAAGGAGCTTGAGGTCGGAAGGAAGGATGCGCTGAGCCAGGGCAGAATAGATGATGGCATCTACCTCTGCGGTGTCGCGTGCCATTGCATAACCCACTACGCTCAAGCTCTGTCCCTGAACGGGTTGGAAGATGGCGAATAGAGGATTATTCTTCTTGATATCCTCGATGCTCTTGTCGGCAGCCTTGCCGTCTTTGCCCTTCTTGGCAGTCTTAGCAGCGAGCGTCTCTGCAATGGTCTTGGCAGCCTTGGCAGTGTCGGCAACCTCAGCCTTGGTGCTGTCGGCAACGGTAGTGTCGGCTACGGCCTCACCACTCTGCTCGGAAGCATAACGCTGATTGAGCTGTGATAGCAGGGGTACGATCTCCTGACTGTTGTATGTCTCCCAGAACTCAAGGTTGGCGCTACCCTGGAGCAACTTTCTCACACGCTCAGGTTCACGGATACCAGGCATTTCTACCATGATACGACCATCGCGGCCTTCGAGTTTCTGGATGTTTGGCTGTACGACACCGAATTTGTCGATACGATTGCGCACCACATTGAATGAGTTGTCTACGGCAGCCTTAACCTCGTCGCGGAGGGCAGCCTCAACCTCTGCATCAGTACTCTGGGTGTTTACCTTTCCCTTCAACTGCTGGGTGGCGAACACTTCTGCCAGACGATGTCCTGGTGCGTTTTTGTGATAACTCTTGATGAAGAGAGAGATAAAGTCGCTCTGACTTGACTCTTCTTCCTTTTTGGCTTCTTTCATTGAGTTAACGAAAGCTGGGTCGGTCTTGTGGTCGGCTAATACAGCAATGATGTCTGGTACAGACACCTCGAGTATCACGTTCATACCTCCCTTGAGGTCAAGACCTAATCCGATCTGCATCTCTCTGCACTGTTTGAGAGAGTATGCGCCCAAATACACCTTCTCATTCATGATCGAGTCAAGGTATTCCTTGCCTGCCTCTTCTCCCATAGCGGCAGCCTTGTCATTATAGTGGCTGGTGACTACAGAGAACGACAGATAGAATACGCAGACAAGCACGAGTGCGAGTGCAATAAACTTTACAATTCCTTTGTTCTGCATTTTAGTTAATATATGTTTTAATTATTTATTATCGTATCGATAAAACGACTTTTGCGCTTTTTAGCCTGCAAATATAGTAATTTTTTTACACTGTAGAAAATATTTCGCGATTTTTCTCTTCAATACTCCTATTTCCCCTGCATTTTTAGCCAACAATGCACGGGATAATGGTCGGAAGCATCTATAGAATCGTCTACTTTGCACTTTACGGGCGTGAAATGGGATGAGCACAGAATATTGTCTATACGCACATAGAATCCTTTCAGATTATACGACAAACCCACTCCCCGACCTGCCTTCACAAAGCAGTTGTCGAGGCGTTTTGACATGGTGCGCGAGGTGTAGGAAAGGGGATGATCGTTGAAATCGCCGCAGACAATGATGCGCTCATTACTGTGGGCTGACACAAAACTGTCTACGGCGTTGGCCTGCGGGGCACGCATGGCAGCAGCTTCCGCTAACTTATATATAAGTTTTTGCGAGCTGGCCTTTACAGTGTCTTTGCCCATGTCGCCCTCGATCATCTCTGTATACAATTCGCGGTCGCTGAGCGAGAAATGGTTGCTCTCAAGATGGTTGTTGATCACTATTATGGTGTCGTGGCCTGTATAGAGCCACCATGCCATGCTACCATTGCCCAATGAGGTGTAGGGTATGCGCATGCGCTTCAGTATTCGGTAGTTTGTATATATGCCAAGAGCGCTAACACCGGCAGAACCCACCTTGGCGGTATCGCGATATTGATAGATGCTGTCGTAATGCACAAAGGTATTATGATTGATAGCAATATCTTCCTGTACACATAGTATGTCGGGGTGCTGGTTACGAATATAATTGAAGATATCATGAAAGGAGTCTTGATAGCGCGGCGCACCGGTATAGTTCTGCACGTTATAGCTCATCACATGTATATCGTCAGCATCTGGGTCGCCACCAATATTTATGGGTATATACGTGCGCACGGGAACATAGCATGATATGAATCCAATCAACGATATAAGGGCATATCGCTTGGCAAAGAGAAGCCAGAAAACGAGAAAGATGGCATTGATAACCAAAAAGGCCGGAAAGGCAAAGCCTATGCACGATGCCAGCGGATGCTGCTCGGGATTGATGATACCCGAGTATCCCACTACAAGCATTATGAGCACCGTAGACACGTTGGCTCCTGCCAGCAACTTACATACGAATATACGTATATTGCCTATCATCTGCCTGCTAAGTATGTGTTATCCGTTGTGGCTCTTGTCAAAGAGCTTGCGCTTTTCTTCGGCAGTCAGGCTGTCGTAGCCACTAAGCCGTATCTTGTCCAATATGCGGTCAATTTCTTCCTGGCGCTCCTTCTCGCGGCGCTTATACTCCCAGTCTTCCTGCTTGTCGGTTGGGGCAGGCTCATCGTGGTGGGAAGTGAAACGGGTTGTAAAAGACTTATTGAAGAATGAACCAAAGTCTATCTGCGGACGTCGGCGCCAATAACGCAGCAAGAAAAATCCAAAGAGCATGCCGCCAATGTGGGCCATGTGGGCCACACCATCACTATAGGATGTATAGGCAGACACCAGTTCGATTACCACATAAATGGCCACAAACCATTTGGCCTTGATGGGTATGGGCAAGGGAAAGATTATTATGCGCTCTTCGGGATATAGCATGCCGAATGCAAGCAAGATGCCATATACGGCACCCGATGCTCCTATGGTGTTCCATGAGTTCAACTGGTAGGACAACTGCTGTCCGGCCAAGAATATATCGCCCATGGAGAAACCAGGATTCTGCGATTTAAGTGTAAAATAAAAATGCATCAACTGTGCCAGTTCCTGTATTACTCCCGCACCTATTCCGCACACCATATAGTAGGTCAGGAAACGCTTCTGTCCCAGGGTGCGCTCAATGACACATCCAAACATCCAAAGGGCAAACATATTGAAGAAAAGGTGGGTGAATCCACCATGTAGAAACATGTATGTGAGGAACTGGAATACATGGAAATCATTTGCCATGAAGAAATGGAGACCGAAAGCCGAATTGAGATCTGCCCCAAGAACCTCAAAGATATAACCCGCCACAAATGCCAATACATTGATAATTAGCAGGTTTTTGGTTATCACAGGAATATTCCTCATACGTATATATCTGATTGTAAGTGATTACTAACTCGTTTAGAGCGCAAAATTACTAAAAATCCCGTCAAAAAACACAATTATAAGGCTTTAGAGAGTTATTTTTTATCAAAATCATCTTTTTTTTGAGTTTTTTGTTTGTTTTCTTATTTGTTTGCGCTATATTTGCGAAAGAAAACTGTGAATATTATCTTTATCATACATTAATAACAAACAAAAAAAACAGAATTATGAACAAGACAGAATTAATCGACAAGATTGCAGCTGGTTCTGGTCTGGCCAAGACAGATGCCAAGAAAGCTCTCGACGCTACTCTGATAGCCATCAAGGATGCTCTTGCTGCTGGTGACAAGATTGCATTGGTAGGCTTTGGCACATTCAGCGTTTCTGAGCGCCCAGCCCGTGAGGGTGTCAACCCTGCTACAAAGGAGAAGATGCAGATTGCAGCCAAGAAGGTGGCCAAGTTTAAGGCTGGTGCCGAATTGGCAGATGCACTGAACTAATGTAAATATTTCAGACAATATAACAAGGGTGTGCCAATGGTTATTGGCACACCCTTGTTTATTTACTTATTGTGCATAGGATGCTATGTCTTATGATATGGTGCGGCGAGATACCACACCTCATTATCATGGCTGCTTGCCGATATAAGCAAGAATACCACCATCTACATAGAGGATATGGCCATTTACGAAGTCGGAAGCATCTGAAGCAAGGAACACGGCTGGTCCCATCAGGTCTTCAGGAGTACCCCAGCGTGCTGCCGGTGTCTTGGCAATGATGAAACGGTCGAAAGGATGACGGCTGCCGTCTGGTTGAATTTCGCGCAGAGGAGCTGTCTGTGGTGTGGCGATATAGCCTGGACCTATACCATTGCACTGTATGTTATGCTCACCAAATTCTGAGCAGATATTGCGTGTAAGCATTTTGAGACCACCCTTGGCAGCTGCGTATGCAGACACTGTCTCGCGGCCAAGCTCGCTCATCATCGAACATACATTAATTATCTTGCCATGACCCTTCTTGATCATGCCTGGGATGACAGCCTTAGACATGATGAATGGTGCATTGAGGTCTATATCGATGACCTGCTTAAATTCCTCTACACTCATCTCTGTCATGGGAATGCGCTTGATGATACCGGCATTGTTTACAAGGATGTCTATCACGCCGAGTTCTTTCTCGATGTCGGCAACCATGGCCTTGACATCCTCTTCCTTGGTCACATCGCAGATGTAACCCCTGGCATCTATGCCCTTGGCCTTATAGTCTGACAAAGCCTGCTCGAGATGGTGCTCGCTGCGGCAGTTGAATGCAATCTTTGCTCCTGCCTGGGCAAAAGCCTCAGCCATTGCGAAACCTATTCCATAGGCAGCTCCTGTTACCAATGCCACCTTCCCTTCAAGGGAGAATTTCTTTGAAAATGTATCCATAATAATGATGTTGTTAGTATTATTTATTGTCTTAAACGTTTTTCTCAACATTAATTCTTCTGCCCAGATGAAAACTTATAACCAGATGTATGCGGCATGCAGCGCTATCTGATGTCGGTGATGGCATAAAAATCTTGGTCGCCATAGTCAAGGTTCTCTCCTCCCATACCCCAAATAAAGGTATAGTTATGGGTAGCAGCAGCGCTGTGTATGCTCCACTCTGGCGAGAGCACGGCCTGACGGTTGTGCATCCATATATGTCTGGTCTCATTTATCTCGCCCATGAAATGACATACTGCCTGGTCTTCGGGCAACTCGAAATAGAAATAAGCTTCCATACGACGACTGTGCACATGTGCAGGCATGGTGTTCCATACACTGCCAGGCATGAGTTCTGTCATGCCCATCTGCAACTGACATGTGGGGATGACCTGCGAAACGAGCATCTTGTTGATATTGCGCTCATTGCTCATCTCCAACTCACCCATGTGGGCCACAATGGCATCGGCCTTGGTTATCTTGGCACATGGATAGGAAGTGTGGGCAGTGGTACTGTTAAAATAGAACATGGCTGGATGGGATGCATCACGGCTGGCAAAGGTCACATGGCGGTCGCCACGACCTACATACAAGGCCTCTTTTACTCCTATCACGTATTGGGTGTCGCCAACGGTCACCACTCCTTCACCCTCACCCACATTGAAAATACCCAACTCGCGGCGAGTAGTGAAGAAATCAGACTTAAGAGGATCTATGGCTTCAAGAAGCAGGGTTTCAGCCACTGGTTTGGCTCCTCCCACCACCATACGGTCATACATACTATATACCATATTGACCTCATCATCCACAAAGAGAGTGGAGATAAGAAATTCCTTGCGCAGTCGCGATGTGTCGTAATGCTTGGCATCTTCGGGATGTGAAGAGTACCTGATTTCGTAATTCGTTTTCATATCGTTTGTTTTCAAATCATAAAGATGACTCCTTATTGTTCCACAAAGATAATGTAAATCATGGGGATTACAAAATAATATTGGGTTATTTTATGAATTTTAAAGATTTGGCTGCCAAATCAGACACAAACAAAGCGATGACAACAGAATAACCTCTGATGTCATCGCTTTGTGGTTGGACCAACGGGACTCGAACCCATAATGACAGAACCAAAACCTGTAGTGTTACCATTACACCATGGTCCAATCCTCAATTTGGTTGCAAAGGTAACAATAAATTAACTAACAACCAAATTTTTGACCTATTATTTTTCAACTTATAGTGGCATCGTGCTTATCTCACGGTTATGAGATAGTAATTCTTCTTGCCTCTCTGCACGAGGAGATATTTTCCGTCGATGAGATCGTCGGCAGAGATAGCACGATCGAAAGCGGCCAGTTTCTCCTTATTTATAGACACTCCACCGCCCTGTACGAGCTTGCGCATCTCTCCCTTGCTGGCAAACACCTGGGCGGCCTGGGTGAAGAGGTCCACAGCTGGCTGTCCCAATTGGTCTTTGGATATCTCAAACTGGGGCACACCCTCGAAGATGTCGAGCAGAGTCTGCTCATCCAGTTTCATCAAACTATCTTTGGTAGACTTGCCAAAGAGAATATTGCTGGCTTCTATAGCCATGTCGAGAGCCTCACGAGAGTGTACAAGGATGGTAACCTCTTCTGCCAGACGCTTCTGCAATACGCGACGACCAGGATCCTGCTGATGCTCGGCAATGAGAGCATCAATGGTCTCCTTGTCGAGACTTGTAAAAATCTTGATATAGCGGGCAGCGTCGTCGTCGCTGACATTGAGCCAGAACTGATAGAACTTGTAAGGAGTGGTGCGCTTGGGGTCGAGCCAGATATTGCCACTCTCGGTCTTACCGAATTTCTTGCCGTCGGCCTTGGTGATAAGCGGACACGTAAGAGCAAAGGTCTCAACATCATTGCCCAGAGTGCGGCGGATGAGTTCGGTGCCCGTGGTCATATTACCCCACTGGTCATTGCCACCCAACTGCAACTTGCACCCCTTGTTTTTGTAGAGATAAAGGAAGTCGTAGCCCTGGAGCAATTGGTATGTGAACTCAGTGAATGAAAGTCCATCGCGCGCTGTTCCGTTGAGTCGCTGCTGCACACTCTCCTTAGCCATCATGTAATTGACGGTTATATGCTTGCCCACCTCACGTGCGAAATCAAGGAATGTGAAATCCTTCATCCAGTCGTAGTTGTTGACCATCTCGGCAGCATTGGGTTCATTGCCGTCAAAATCAAGAAATTTGGCCACTTGCTGCTTAATACATTCCTGATTGTGGCGCAGGGTTTCATCGTTGAGCAGGTTTCGCTCTTGACTCTTTCCTGATGGGTCGCCAATCATGCCTGTGGCACCACCCACGAGAATGATGGGCTTATGTCCGCAATGTTGCAGATGGCGCAGCATCATGATGCCGCAGAGATGACCTATATGTAATGAGTCTGCGGTGGGGTCGGTGCCGAGATAAGCTGTAACCATCTCTTTTTGGAGCAGTTCCTCTGTACCCGGCATGATCTGTGCCAACATACCCCTCCACTTGAGTTCTTCTACAAAATTCTTTTTCATAATATCGTTGTTTATGATTAGTGAGTACTTGTTATTTGGATTTCACATAACTTGGCGGTCATTAGGGTCAAGGCACGGGGTCATAGCCGCTGCCTCCCCAGGGATGGCATCTGAACAATCTCTTGATGCCCAACCACAACCCTTTTATTGGTCCATGTTTCAATATTGCCTGACGAGCATATTCCGAGCAAGTAGGTGTATATCTGCATGATGGCGGTGTGAGCGGAGATATGACCCGCTGATAAAACAGTATGGGCACACATAACAACTTGGCCAACAAGGATGACAGAAATCTCAATACTTTCATAGCCTTTCAATCAGACGTCCCAGGATATTGCCCATCACATCAGCCACCTGACGAGTTTCATAAAGATGATCTGCCTGCCAAATAAACGTGACCGCGAGGGTCATTCCCTCATGATTTGCCATGGCCTCTACCAATGGCCGTTTGGCCAGGCGATATGATTCTCTTACCTGGCGTTTCACCCTATTGCGCTTCACTGCCCGCTTGAAATGGCGCTTAGGCACGCTGACCATTATCTGTACAGGTGCCATGTCGGCATGGCGCTCGGTGAGCATGTATACAGCCCTGAGAGGAAATGCGGCGAGAGACTTGCTCTTGCCACCACTAAAGAGAGTTTCTATGAGCTTGCGACTCACTATCCTCTCATCCTTTCCGAATGAATTATTCCCAGGGTGTGACATAAAGCTTTATACAAATAAGGTGTCAAGACCCTTTCTTATTCCTCATTCATCAGCAGATAATGCTGGAGGGCACCAGTCATTGACGGATATTTGTCACTAGGTGCTTCGAGGTCGAGACGCAAACCAGCATCTCTTACTGCCTTGGCTGTGGAGGGACCGAAAGTGGCTATGGCTATCTTGCCCTGATCGAAATTAGGGAAATTCTTGATAAGAGAGTTCACCCCTGCCGGACTAAAGAATACCAGCATATCGTAATCGAATGTGGCCACCTCCTCTTCAGTAAAATCATTGCTAACTGTGCGATACATCACACACTCACGGTGGTTAAGCTTCTTGGAGTCGAGCATATTGCTCAACGAATCATTATGAACATCGCTCATCGGTACAAGATAGCGCTCCGTCTTGTGTTTTACCATAAGGGGCACAAGATCTTCAATCTTGCCTGTATCACCAAAGAAAACCTTACGCTTACGATATTGCACATATTTCTGGATATACAGAGAGATAGTCTCTGTGATGCAGAAATACTTAAGATCTTCAGGGATGGTAACCCTCAGTTCCTTGGCCAACTTGAAGAAATTATCGATGGCATGCCTTGAAGTAAATACTATGGCAGTATAATCGGATATGTTTACTTTCTGCTGGCGAAACTCTTTTGAAGTCAAACCTTCAACCTTTATGAAAGGTCTGAAAACCAATTCAACATCAAATCTCGACGCAATGTCAAAATATGGTGACTTCTCACTTGCGGGTTTGGGCTGGGATACCAGAATCTTTTTTACCATTGATGTCCTAAAAAATTATTATCAGTTCGTTAGCAACTCTCTCCATGGCAAACCACAAGTATGCCAATGGCACTATTTCGAGGGCACAAAAGTACAAAATAATTTGCAGAAAAAAGGTCGACTGCCTAAAAAAGATTGTATAATACTTATAAAATGTTAGTATTTTAACAATTACGAGTATAGATATTGAGCAAATGGCTACATTTTCCATGCATAATCCATAATATACCAACAGCAAGACTATAGGAAACAACAACACTCCAGCAAAGGATGTCAGGAAGAGTGAAACCCTTGACCATTGTAAATTTTTCTTCCACCCAAAGAAAACGGTATTTACTATTGACCCAATAAAAAACTTGGCAAGAAGATAGGCCAGACTCAATGCAAAATAGATGGCAATGAGTTGATATTGGGAGTCGAGCCTGAAGGTGTCACCTACATAATTGACTGTAAGGGAAAAGAAGACAATGGCAGTCTGTAGGCATGTGAGCATGGCAAGAAAGGCCTGAAACCAAATCTCTGTGGAGGTTTCACCCATCGAACCATATTCGTTGTGGGATATATAGAAATAACCTTTTACCTGCTTCACCACGAAACTCCATGAATTGGAGATGCAGACCACTGCTATGGCCAAACTCATAAGGAGCAGGATATTTAATGTGTTGTCTGCTCTCATGCTGTATTCCATCGGGTCGCCAGCCACACCAAATCCACCACTTTTAATTTCCGTATTGTACATGGAATCCGTGGAGAAGAAAGTATTGCGGTAATAGAGTGGCAGCGAGTCGGTGGTCTTGACCGTATCCTCAGTTATCATAATAGAATTCATGGTGGTCTTGACAGAATCCACTGTGACCCGTGCCTCATTATTTGACAACCTCAACACCGTATCAGGGTGCTGAGGTTGCATGATAGTATCTAATATGTTATACGCTTCAGACATTACAATCCAAATGCCTTCTTGATATCATCCACCCGATCGAGCTTCTCCCAAGTGAAGAGTTCCACACTGATGGTTTTGGATTCGTGGTAATGACTGACAAATGTCTTTTCAACAGTCTCGCACCTGCGACCCACATGTCCATAGGCAGCGGTCTCAGAATACATCGGCTGGCGCAATTTGAGTGATCTTTCGATAGCTTTGGGGCGCAGGTCAAAAAGAGCGTCTATCTTGGCGGCAATTTCTGCATCGGTCATATTGACATTGCTTCTGCCATAGGTATTTACATAGATATTCATGGGGCGGGCCATGCCGATGGCGTAACTAACCTGCACAAGCATCTCGTCTGCAACACCAGCAGCCACCATATTCTTGGCTATGTGACGGGCGGCATAGGCAGCCGAACGGTCTACCTTGCTTGAGTCCTTTCCAGAGAAAGCACCACCACCATGAGCACCCTTGCCACCATAGGTATCTACAATAATCTTTCTGCCCGTAAGCCCAGTATCACCATGAGGACCACCAATTACAAACTTACCTGTGGGGTTTACATAATATTTGATATCGTCATGGAAAAGGGCGAGCACACTTTCGGAATGCAACTGCTCTTTCACCCTTGGCATGAGAATATTGATAACATCGTCCTTAATCCGGGCCTGCATGGCCTCGTCGGAGGCAAATTCATCATGCTGTGTGGAAACTACGATGGTGTCTATGCGCTCAGGGATGTTATCGTCGCTATACTGCACTGTCACCTGACTCTTTGAGTCTGGTCGCAGATAGGTCATCACCTTGCCTTCTTTGCGTATGTCGGCAAGTGTCTTCATGATGAGATGAGCTAAGTCTATGGCCACAGGCATATAATTCTCTGTTTCTGTGGTAGCATAACCAAACATCATTCCTTGGTCGCCAGCACCCTGATCATCATTGGTACCATTGTCTACACCGCGGTTTATATCGGCACTTTGCTCATGGATGGCAGTGAGCACACCACAAGAATTGCCGTCGAAATGATAGTCTGGTTTGGTATAGCCTATCTCATTGATCTTTTTTCGGGCTATGGTCTGCAGATCAATATATTCGCTGCTTCGCACTTCACCCATTATCACTACCTGACCTGTGGTCACGAAGGTTTCGCAAGCCACACGCGCATTTTCGTCATAAGCCAAGAATTGGTCTAAGATGGCGTCTGAGATCTGATCTGCCACCTTGTCGGGATGTCCTTCAGAAACTGATTCTGATGAGAAGAGGTATGACATAAATCAATGTATGTTATATTTTAATATATGTATAGTGCAGTATATAAGCATTGTGCAGCAGGTGCTGCCGAGGATTACTTCTCGGGCAGCATCACTACTTCTATGCGGTTGCCTGGTTTGATAAACTCCTTGACGAATGCTGATATGGTCTGTGGGGTCTGAGCCTCAACCATCTCCTTGTATCCGCTATTGAGGTCAATATTATAGTCGCGCCATGTACCGATGACACCAGCCCAATAGCCATTGGTCTTTTCCTTGTCAGCGATATTCTTGAGCATATACTCCTTAACCTTAGCAAGCATGTCGGCATCGCAAGTCTCAGCAAGAGTCTTAACCTCCTGACGCATGATGGCAAGGGCCTCTTCGGCCTTCTCAGGTTTCATTGGGCAGTAGGCCTGAAGAACAACCGACTGCTTTTCGTCAAGACGTCTGGCACCAGCAGCAGCAGATACTGAATAAGCGGCGCTGGCATCCTCGCGAATCTTCTTGAGATAAATCATCTGAAGCACCTGTCCCACGATGTCGGCCTTGATGCTTGTTTCCATACTGTATTTCATATTGTCATTGCACCATATCATGAGAGCGATAGACTTAGGCGTTTCCATCTTGCGGCGGAAACTGTTGACTACCACGCCATTAGGACGAGTCTTCACATCATGACCCTTCTTAACCTTCTTTGCAGATGGAAGAGAGGCTATATACTGCTCAATAAGCGGACGTATGGTATTCTCATCATAATTTCCAACGATAGTGAAAGTGAAGGCAGCAGCATTGGCTGTCTGTTCCTTGGCAATCTGCAAAATGCGGGCATAGTCAACCTTTGAGAGACTCTGCACGGTGAGAGGAGTAAATCTCGGGTTGTGACCCTCTGCGGTCACAGTGATAGAGTCAGAGAATGCCGACTCAGGAGTGAGTGACTTGTTTTGCAATGTCAGTTCATACTGCTTCATGATAGAAGCAAACGACTCGTTGTCTGGATTGATCTTGGTGAAATACAGATAGATGAGCTGCATGAGGGTCTCCATATCATTAGGAGTGGTGGTACCATTCAGTTCAACCCTGCGTGTTGAGAGACTCATGCCGAGGCTTACCATCTTGCCAGCCAGGGCCTTCTGCAATTCGGTATTTGAGAATGTTCCCAAACCACTAGCCTCCACAGCATCATCGAACAACTGCAGATTAACGAAATCATTTTCACCATAGAGCGACGAACCACCCTGACCCTCGATGCTTACCAGCACCTGATCTTTCTTGTAGTCAGTTTTCTTGAGCACCACCTTAGCACCATTAGACAATGTCAACTCGGTATAACCAAACTTGTTGTCGGTCTTTTCGCTCTTGATACTGCCTTTCTTGGGCAATTGCGAAATGAGGGGTTCGTTCTTAACATTGTCTACATAAGGCTGGATAGTCTCATTTCTGACATCTCTGATAGCCTTGAGCATACCCTCTTTGGTAGGATAGACAACTCCATCCTTCTCTGTATTGAAGTTGATAACAACAAGGTTGGTATCGGTCTGTGATATCAACTCAGTCATAAGTCCATTAAGAACATCAAGTGGCAGCATTGGGATGATTTGTTTCATCATCTGGTATTCATCATCAATGGATGGTATGGGCTCGTTGTCGAGGAAATGGTTCTTATACAGATTGCAGAACTGGGCATTGTATCTCTTGTCCTTATTGCTATATGCCTTGTCCCATGCACTGAGGGCGTTAGCCTTGGCACGTGAATACTCAGTGGCGGTGAAACCGTGTTTTGTCAATCTGAGCACCTCACGATAGATTGCCGAGAGAGTCTCCTCAGCCTTGCCGTCTTTGGGCAGAGCATAAACAGTGAAACAACCCTTGGTGCGTGCAAATATATAATTGCCAACATTGGCCTGAGCAGCCGCAAATGGGCATTCAGCCTTCTGTGAGAGTTCATTCAGTCGGTCGTTGAGCATAGATACAGCAGTATTCTTCAGATACTCTATGACCATATAGTCGGGAGTGTTCTTGAGTGAGTCTGGAATAACGTCAAATTTCACTTCCAGCTCCACAATATTCATATCCTGCTCCTTGTCCTTATCGATGATGATGATAGGTTCAGTATTGTCTGGCACGGCCTCGTGCACAACAGGGGCAGGATTCTCTGGCATCTTGATATCGCTGAAGAGTCTCTTGATTTCAGCCTCTATATGGTCTACATCCACATCACCAACTACAATGATACCTTGATTGTCGGGGCGATACCATTTTTCATAATAATCCCTCAAAACTTGGTATTTGAAGTTGTCGATAACGCTCATCAAACCGATAGGCATTCTCAATCCATACTTACTATTGGGATAGAGCATAGGCAGATTGCGCTCAAACATTCTTGTAGAAGCGCTGGTACGCATACGCCACTCCTCATGTATTACTCCACGCTCCTTGTCAATCTCTGTGGGATCAAGAGTGAGTCCATCTGCCCAGTCATGGAGGATAAGCAGACAAGAGTCAAGGGCTGACTGGCGTGTTGTTGGCACATTTGAGATATTATACACGGTTTGGTCTATGCTGGTATAGGCATTGAGGTCGCGACCGAACTTTACACCTATAGACTCACAATAGCGCAACAGGTTGTCGCCGGGGAAATGGTCTGTGCCATTGAAGCACATATGCTCGAGGAAGTGAGCCAAACCTCTCTGCTCTTCCTCCTCCTGCAGCGAGCCCACTTTTTGTGCAATATAGAACTCGGCTCTGTTTTCAGGCCAGTTATTGTACCTTATGTAGTAAGTCAAGCCATTAGGCAGCTTACCTATCCTTACTGCATTGTCAACAGGAACCGATGGCATTTGGGCCATAGCCACAACCGACATAGCCATCAAAGCCACAAAACTAAATAATTTCTTTAATGTCATAATTATCTTTGGTTTAATTGTTATATTCATGATATCGTATTATTACGAATTGGGTTGCAAAGTTACATATTATTTCCAAATCACACATAATATATGTATTATTTTTGTATTTTTTTAAACACAAATGACCATATAGCAAGGTATTTGGTTAATAATTCGATGTGTTTTGCTCATTCTTTCCTTATATTCCTGGGATGATGATTAAGTATTGTGGACCTCAGAAATTGGGTATCGAGGTGTGTATATATCTCTGTGGTGTCTATACATTCGTGACCGAGGAGTTCTTGTATGACCCTCAGGTCGGCGCCTCCTTCAAGCAATGCCGTGGCAAAAGAATGGCGGAGAGTGTGCGGGCTAATCGTTTTGTTTATTCCAGCCTCTGCAGCTACTGCCTTTACCATGATAAGTATCATAGTACGTGTGAGATGTGCTCCACGACGATTGAGAAACACATAATCTTCCTCTCCTGCCTTGATATTCATCTCGCTGCGGCATGCAAACCATAGCATAAGTTCATTGATTGCCTTCTCGGAGATAGGCACCAGACGCTCTTTCATACCCTTGCCTTTCACCCTAACATACTGCTCATCGAGATAAAGGTCGGCAAGACGAAGTCCCACAAGTTCACTCACCCGCAGACCACACGAAAAGAGCACCTCTATGATAGCCCTATTGCGATGACCTTCCCATTTGCTCAGGTCTATGGCGTCTTCCATTGCATCCACCTCAGCCGTAGTGAGCACTTCTGGCAGATGTTTGCCTGTTTGCGGCGACTCGAGGAGTTCCGAAGGGTCATCATCCCTATATCCATCAAGCATGAGAAAGCGATAATAAGACCTCACGCCGCTTAGGATGCGACATTGCGATACCATGCCGATGCCTATATCATGAAGGCTGACAGCAAAATCGCGCAGGTTATCAAGGCATGCCTCTTCTATTCTTATGCCCTTTTGCACAAGAAAAGAATTGAGCTTCATAATGTCTCTGTTGTAGGCCTCTATGGTATGCGGAGAATAATTGCGCTCCAGCTTTAGATAGCGTAGATATACCGCCATTGTATTATTAATAGTCTTTTTCTTGCTTGTTTCCATTTATTTTTGTATTTTTGTGGCGTCAAAGTTACAAAAATAATTATGAAAATACAAATCATCAACGGTCCAAATCTCAATATGCTCGGTAAAAGAGAGCCAGGCATATATGGCAACAGTACGTTTGAATCCTATCTCCAACTGCTCAAAAATGCCTATCCTGACATAGAATTAGACTACTATCAGAGCAATGTGGAGGGTCTGCTGATAGACAAAATGCAGGAGGTGGGGTATGATATAGACGGTATTGTGCTCAATGCCGGTGCCTATACCCACACAAGCATAGCCCTGCATGACTGTATACGCTCGCTACCTTGCGATGTGGTGGAGGTGCACATCTCCAATGTTAACAAGCGTGAGGATTTTAGACACCACTCCTTCATTTCGAGCGCATGCCTGGGAGTGATATGCGGATTTGGCCTCGACTCTTACCGATTGGCAATAGAGGCACTCATACAGAAAAGCAAAGCACAATAAATCCTTTAACAACAGGTTTATCATGGCAGAATCGACCCTTTACAAGTATATCCTCGATCACTCCGACCCCGAAGGCAACTATCTCTACCGCCTCTATCGAGCCACAAACATATACATGCTACATGGCAGGATGGCTAGCGGCCATCTGCAGGGGCGACTGCTTAAGATGCTTGTAAGAATGATAAACCCCAATAATATCCTCGAAGTTGGCACATTCAGCGGTTATAGTGCCATATGCATGGCTGAGGGATTAGGGGATGGCGGCAAGGTATATACCTTTGAGATTAACGACGAACAGGAGGATTTTACACGCAAATGGATTGAACAATCGCCAGTGGCATCCAAGATTGAGTTTATTATTGGTGATGCCATCACAGAAGCGCCACGACTGGGCATATCCTTCGACATGGCATTCATAGACGGCGACAAGCGTACCTATTGCGAAACTTACGAGATGGCACTTAAAGTGATAAGGCAAGGCGGTTTCATACTCGCTGACAACACCCTTTGGGATGGGCATGTGATTGACCATGCTTATGACAAAGATCCACAGACTAAAGGTATAGAGAGGTTTAATGACCTTGTAGCTGCCGACACAAGAGTAGAAAAGGTGATACTGCCGTTGCGAGATGGTCTCACCCTGATAAGAAAACTATAGCACAACTGCCAGATATTAGCATGACCAATAATGGATAATACAGTTGGATGACAACAATAATATAACAAAATTTACAACCAAAATATCATTGTTATGGAAAAGTATTTCGCTGACGAACAGAGATACGATAACGGCATCAAATACCGCCGCTGCGGCAGAAGCGGTATACTACTGCCGGAAGTAAGTCTGGGATTATGGCACAATTTCGGCGGAGTGGACGATTATGAGCGCTCACGCTCCATTATCCGTTATGCCTTTGACCACGGCATCACTCACCTTGATCTGGCCAACAACTATGGTCCTCCCTATGGTAGTGCCGAAGAAACCATGGGCAAGATTATGGAAGAAGACCTCAGACCTTACCGCGACGAACTCTTCATTAGTACCAAAGCAGGATATGACATGTGGGCAGGACCCTATGGTAACTGGGGATCACGCAAGTATCTCATTGCCAGCCTCGACCAAAGTCTCAAGAGAATGAAATTAGATTATGTAGATCTCTTCTACAGTCATAGATACGATCCTGACACTCCTCTCGATGAAACACTGCAGGCAATGGTAGACATAGTAAAGAGTGGTAAAGCCCTATATCTCGGCATCTCACGATGGCCACTGGAAGCCACACGCTATGCCATCAACTATCTGCGCAACCACGACACACCGTTGCTCATCTACCAAGGCAGGCTCAACATGCTTGACCATGCTCCCATGGATGAGGGAATATTGCAGTTGTGCCACCAAGAGGGCATAGGCTTCATCTCTTTCTCACCACTGGCTCAAGGATTGCTCACCGACAGATATATAAACGGCATTCCTGAAGGAAGCCGCATGACCAAAGGGAAGTTTCTCAAACCAGACATGCTCACAAACCAACTCCTCGAAACCATTAGGTCCTATAATCAGGAAGCACAGGCTCAAGGCATGACTCTCGCAGAAAGGGCTCTTGCATGGATATTGGAACAAGAGGGCGTCACCTCCGTACTCGTAGGAGCCAGCAGCACAGAACAACTTGCTCGCAACATGAAGGTTATGGAGAAAAGCAAATAATCTGCAATGGTAATAGAGAAAAGAATCTAACCCCAACAAGGATATCAAAAGCACTATGGACATAAAAGGGAAAATCAGAATAGGATTTGATGCCAAAAGGGCTGCACAAAATGGTACCGGACTTGGCAACTATAGCCGATTTGTCATAGACTCGCTCATTGACCGCTATCCCAACAATGACTATTTGCTCTATATTCCCAATTCAAAGAAATCACCTCATCTAAACGAGATAACAAATGCCGACAAGGCAGAAAAGCATTGTCCACACACTCCTTTCACCAGATTGTGCAGTGCATTATGGCGAATATGGCATATAACTGACGATATAGAGCATGAGAACCTTGACATCTTCCATGGCTTGAGCAACGAACTGCCACTCAACATAGCCAAATCAAAATGCCTGAAGATAGTAACCATCCACGACCTAATATTCAAGCATTGCAAACAATACTACCACCAGATAGACAGATGGATTTATGATCAAAAATTCTATCGTGCATGCCGCAATGCAGATGTAGTGGTGGCCGTAAGCGAGTTTACCAAGCAGGAGATTATCCATTATTACGGTATCGCACCAGAAAAAATCAAGGTTGTATACCAAGGATGCAATGAGTCTTTCCGCCAACCTGCCGACAAAACCCTGATGGAAGAAGCAAGGCGCAAATATTCACTGCCTGATAACTTTGTCCTATATGTAGGCAGCATAGAAGAGCGCAAAAACCTCATGCTGATAGCCAAAGCATTAAATAGCATGGTTGCAAAGGATGCCAAAGTGGTGGTAGTGGGCAAGAAGACGCCTTATACCGACAAGGTAAAGCAATATCTCAAAGACCATGACCTTGAATCCAGAGTGCTCTTTCTTCATAATGTGACATACAATTATCTGCCATCCTTTTATCACATGGCCAGGGTATTTGTCTACCCCTCACGCATAGAGGGTTTTGGCATACCCATGCTCGAGGCATTATGCTGCGGTGTGCCTGCCATAGGATGCAAGGGCTCTTGTCTGGAGGAGGCTGGCGGCCCACATAGTATTTATGTTGATCCTGACGACTATAAAGGCATGGCCAACGCCATAGACATGATATGGACAGATGAAAAAAAGCGCCGTGAGATGATTAATCGCGGACATGAGTATGAGCAACTCTTCACTCGCGAGTTGCTCACAGATAAACTTATGGATGTGTACAAAGATGCTCTAAAGACCAAACAGGAGATGTTTTGCTGACAATAAGATTCATAGGACATAAAAAAACGAAGACACCATATAGACAACAATGAAGATTGCTATCATTATCCCATGCTATAACGAACAAGAGGTGCTGCCACTGACAGCCCCAAGGATTGTGGCGCTTACCGAAAGATTGAAACAAGAAGTGGATGCCGACACTGATGTGATGTTTGTAGACGACGGCAGCCGCGACAACACATGGAGTCTGATATGCCAACTCTCAGCCGAGCATACCAACATGCATGGCATACGGCTCTCACACAACGAGGGACACCAAAACGCACTGTGGGCTGGATTGGAGACCTGCGTAGAACATTACAACGCCATGGTTACCATAGATGCAGACCTGCAAGACGATGAGACTGTCATCATTGACATGGCTCGCCATGTGGCACAGGGCAAGGACATCGTGTATGGAGTGAGGAAAGAGCGCACCACCGACACCATCTTCAAGCGTTCTTCTGCCCTGCTCTTCTATCGTATCATGCAGAAAGTGGACAAGGAAACGGTCTTCAATCATGCCGACTTCAGAATGATGACAGCCAGAAGCGTGAGGGCACTGCTGCAATATGGTGAACGCAACCTCTATCTCAGGGGAATAGTGAGGATGTTGGGGTTCAATGAGGCTTTCGTCTATTACGACAGGCGCAAGAGAGAGGCAGGAGAATCGAAATATCCTTTTTCCAAAATGCTCAAATTCTCTGTGGATGGCATCACCTCCTTTTCTGACGCACCGCTCAAATGGATCACGTTTATAGGTTTGTCTATGACCGTGGTGGCCTTTTGCATCATCATCTATGCCCTGTATGAGCATTTCTCAGGTAAGACTCTCCAAGGCTGGACATCAATGCTCGTGTCTATGTGGTTCATAGGCGGCATCATCACAACTGGCATTGGAGTGGTGGGCGTATACATTGGCAAGATATACACAGAGGTGAAACGCAGGCCAAGGTATTTTATCCAAGACAGGACAAAGTAGTTGATTACAACAAATAGAATAAAAATGCTTAGATATACCATCAATCCCAAATATAGCGAAATAAGCGAGTTTATCATATCGCTCCCCAACCTCATCCTTTCTGACGGAGAGATGATTCACAACGGACGAAACATGATAAAAACCATCACCGCCCCCAATGGCATCAAACTCAATGTCAAGAGGTATCACAAACCCACATGGATAAATGCTTTTGTATATTCTTCGGGCATCAGAAAACCCAAGGGAGCAAGGGCATACGAATATTCTAATATATTGCTTGACAACGAAATTGAGACTCCTGAGTCGGTGGCATACATAGAAGACCGCAGATTAGGGATTTTGGGATATTCATACTACATAAGCATACAATGTCCATACAGTCACAGACTTTATGAGTTGGGGGATGCCCATCCATCAGACTATGAACCGTTGGGTAAGGCTCTGGCAGCCTTTGCTGCTTCCATGCATGACAAGGGTTTCTTGCATCGCGACTTCTCTCCTGGCAATATTCTTTGGGAGAAAGACAGACAAGGGCATTACAACTTTTCTGTAGTAGATATCAACAGAATGTATTTCGGCAAAGTGTCAGCCCTCATGGGCAGTAGGAATTTCTCAAGACTGTGGGGACCTAAGCGTTTCATACAACTCATGGTAGAAGAATATGCCAATCTGAGAGGAGCCAATGCCAGCCAATGCCTTGAGGCTGTAATGGATGAGCGCCGTAAGTTCTGGAAACGGTATATGCGCAAGCGCACCATAGAATTCAAACTCGAACTATAAAACGCATCCATTCATCAATACCTACAGGCTTCATTCCTCGTTATCAGCAGATATCACCCTTCCTTGTCGTCGGTTAGTTTTATCCTTCCGTCGTAAGTGGTCATCATCTCTTTAGTATAGCGATATTGGTTGCTGGCAATGCTTGCTGTCGTGTCGTAATGCTCAGATTGTATGCACATCAGCCCACACATCAGTTCATAAATCAAATCATTGGTAAAACTCTTGTCTTTATTGTCTTTCAATGCCTGAAACACATCACTATGGATGGTTGCATATTCTTCTGAGAGCCATACCCATAAAGGAATTCTGACCATGCCAAAACCAAGAAATCGCGGTGAGCGCCTCATGTAGGGAATGGCTCCATGGTCAGAGAAATAAACCATGGCAGCCATATTTAGTTTCTGCCGTGCATAATCATATATGGATTTTAGTATATGGTCATTATAGTGTATTGAGTTCTTGTAAGTCACCACATCATCTCCACTGGCAAGTCCATTGGCTTGTGCATAATACTCTGGATAGCGGTTGCTGTAGTTGAAATGATTTCCCTTGAGATGCAGAACCAGCAGGTTATTGACCTCTGGATTGAGTTCATCCATAAATTCAAGCAACGATTGGTCATACTGCACCTTGTTCAGTTCTTGCTTGGTCCACTTTGCCACATCTGAAGTTTCTGCCACCAGTGTTACAGGTGTATCTGCACATCCCAAATGCCCCTGGTTGCTATACCAATGAACCCTATATCCTGCCTTGTGGGCTATGTCCACAATTGAGCAGGCAGTAACGAAGTCCTTGTCGTTATACTGGTTGCACTCAGTCAGCGCCCTTTCAAGCGACGGCACTGTCTGCATGGCACAAGAATAGGCTTGGCTGAAAAGTATGAAACGGTCATCACCGGCATTCATATCCGACTGCCATGGAGTGGTTGGGAAATCCTGCTTGCGGTAAAGATCCATGTAATCCCTGCATGCCGACTCGCCTATCACCATCACAATGGTATGGGGATGTGGCACGGGAGCCTCAGGCTGGCTTACAGCAAGCGACTTCAATCTCTGCGCTCTTCCTTCCTTATATGCCTTGTTGCTCTTTCTGTATTCGAGTATATCATTATACAAAATCACTATTCCCGTGCGAACAAATAGTCCGTGGCTAATCTTCCAGATGTATATGGAGAAAAATATCAGCAATGCCACCACCACCGCCAATGCCGCCCATTCATGGGTGCTGTGGGGTGTCAGCAGATTATTGCCTGAAATCTGGATATTGGCAATTGTCATCATGGCCACGGCAAGCAAGGTAGCCATGGTAATCATCACCACCTTATAGGATTTGAATGATTTGATATATTCTATCACTTCATTATAGTTGGTTTCCTGCACCACCTGCATACCATTGGCATCCACGCACACCTTATATATGAGATAATACATTATCTGAACCAAGGGCAACACAAGCAAAAGCACCTCAACAATGGTCATAACAACAGTTCCTGCCACGCCGCAGCCTGCCATAATCGCACCAAGACACGACAACCATCCAAACAGATATATACCAAATGCTATATCCATATGATTATCATAGTCGGGACTGCTCTTGCGGTGTGTTTTGTCATACAGGATATTATATGTGACCATCCACAACACCGCCGTAACGGCAATTACAGCCATAGCCCATGACGATTCCAAGGATATAGTGCTAGGCAGGGATGCCAATAATGATGCCACAAGATAGCGCCGGAACTGCTGTCCGCGTGAGTTGCGTGCCAAACCTCTGTTGTAACGCAAGAAGATGGCATATGACAACGAAAACAAGGCCAATGCCAGTATTATGTACATAATTATTCTGCTCATCAATATGCTGTTTGCTGATAAAAATATCCGCTATAGTACTTTATTATACTTTTTCGAATGCAAAGATAATGTTTTTTCCCATTTTAAGAAAATAAAATTATATTCACTTCTCTCAATTGGCCTAAAATACTTACCTTTGCCATCAAAATACAATAAAGATATGAGATTATTCCGCAATACATTGGCTTTTGCTATAAGTCTTCATGCCATCACCCTTTTGTTTCTGTCGGCATTCCGACTCGTTCAGTTCATCGCCTTGCACCACATGATTGGTCATAACGACAGTGGCGCATGGGGAGCTTTCATGCATGGAATATGGTTCGACCATGTGGTGTGCTGCTATATCACCATCCTTCCGCTGGCAGTGCTCACCCTATCTGCTGCCCTTGGTGCCTCACCACTCTGGTTGCGGCGCACTGCTACAATATGGTATTCAATATTTGCAACAGTGGTGTTTGCGACATCAGCAGCCAATATTCCTTATTATGAGTATTTCTCTCGCCCCATCAATTCGAGCATCTTTGAATGGTTTGGCTATGCTCGCACCACCGCAGGTATGGTTTTTGGTGAAGTATCGTGGATAATCTATATCATTATCTTTATGGTTGTGTCAGCAGTTTATTGCATCCTAATCTTTGCCTGCATGAGGCATTTTAATCATATCATCCATAATACGTCATGCAACCACAAGGGTAATATACGCACTGTGTCGGCATTGCTGCTGACCTCATTGAGCCTCATCGGTCTTTGCATCTTCGGAATCCGAGGCAGAATAGGCTACAACCCGATAAAAGTAAGCGAGGCATACTATTGTGACAATCCTTTCCTCAATCAGTTGGGCATAGCTCCAGCCTTCAACCTGCTTACCAGTGTGCTCGACGACATGCGCAAGGAAAACCGTGAATTGCATCTTATGCCCTATCCCGAAGCCATCTCTCTGTGCCGTTCTTATCTGGGCATTCAAGGTGATGTGAATGATTCTACCCAACTACTGCGTCGCCATATAACCGCAGTTGCCGATTCTACCACTCTCCCACACCGACGCAATGTGGTAGTCATCCTCATGGAGTCAATGTCTGCCAACCTCGTGAACAAGCGCCTCACGCCCAATATTGACAGCCTTTCCCACTGCGGTCTTTTCTTCTCACAATGCTATTCGGCAGGCATCCATACCAACCATGGCATCACGGCATCACTCTATTCCTTTCCAGCCATGATGAAGCGCAACCTAATGAAAGGCACTGTGACAGCAAGGCGCGATGGCCTGCCCACAATATTGAAATCGCAGGGTTATCATACCATGTTTTTCATGACCCACGAGTCGCAGTATGATAATATGCAGGCATTCTTCAAGACCAATGGCTTTGATGAAGTATACTCACAAGAGGACTATCCGTCTAATGAGGTTGTCAACTCCTTTGGTGTGCCCGACCATTTCCTTTTCTCATATGGTCTAGACAAGATAAACGAGGTTGCCTCACACAATAAGCCTTTCATGGCCACATTGCTCACAGTAAGCAATCACCCTCCTTACGTGATACCCGACTGGTTTAAGGCCAAGTCAAAGGATGATGAAGAGAAGATAATGGAATATGCAGACTGGTGCATAGGACATTTTCTCTCAGAGGCTCGCAAACAGAAATGGTATGACAACACGATATTTGTGATGCTCGGCGACCACGGCAAACGGGCTGGCAACAGCAACAGCGAACTACCTGACAGTTATAACCATATACCTATGATCATCCTTGGCCATGGCATCGAGCCCTCCACCATAGACAGACTTGCTACACAAGTAGACCTCATGCCTACCTTACTCTCGCTCATGGGCATCAGTTATGACTATAATGGGTTTGGACAAGACATCATACACAAACCACGACAAATGGTTTTCTATAGTGCCGACGATCAGATAGTGGCGCGCGACTCATCACATCTCTTCGTGCATTACCCCAACCAGCAACGCACACTCTGCTATCGCATCTCAGCATCGGGACAACAAGTCAATGACAACAATACCAGCGCACCAGCCTATCAACAGTTGCGCAAATATTCATTTGCCATGATGCAAACAGCCGAATATCTATATCGCAGAAAAGCAAGTAGATAGAAAGACTAATTAACCTTTGAGGTTATAGGATTTCTTACGCCTGTATATCCCTTGAGGAAAGCCTTGGCCGAACCGAAACTGAGAAACATGTCGAGCCTCATCGGTATATGGTTGGCATCATCAGTGATATAGAAACGTATGAGTTCGTGGTTCTTGCCATTCTCACGTTCTATGAACGAGAAGACAAGGCAACGGTATTTGGAGTTGGTTCCTTCCATCTTGAAAGTTTCCTTACCGCGGTATTTGAGCCATGAGTTAGACAGATGTTTGGCATCGCTGATAGGCATGGGAATGTTCTGTCCCTTCTTAAATTTTGAGGCATCAAAATTTCTTGCTCTCAGAAATATGCTCATCATATCATATACGCAGTCCTTATATTCAGACTCCTTATAGAAATGGTGACCCGTATGCTCCAGCCTATGTTGCTTGAGATGGCAGTTGCCGTTGGGATAACTATACCACAGTTCATCCACATAATACCTCTTGCCCTCCAGAGCTCCCTTTCTGAAATACAATGGCGAGAGTTCAGTATCGCAATACGACACCAGGGTGTCTCTCATTGTAAACACCTTGTCGAGTTTATTGTTGCCACGTGTTATTAGACTGGTTTTATATGCCTTTTTCCCATTATATTTTGACCCTACGGTATTCATACTGGCAGTTCCCACTTTCACCCATACAAACTTCCAGTTGAAATACAGGTCATAATACAAAAACTCACCTTCTTTGAATGCTTTGTTTTCAATGCCGCACTGAGCGTTGGCGGCAGTCATGCCTGAAAAAGCCATCACTGCCATGACCATAATTTTCTTGATTCCAATCATAATAGGTTCTGTTTTGTGGTTACTATTATTATCTTGCACCAGGCACATAGGTTATGCCCTTTTGCTTTGCCCTCTCAAGGTTTCTGTTTCTTCTCATCTTACCCTTTGAGTCGCCCTTTTGTTTCTTTATGGCTGTTGGTTTCTGTACATCTGCATCTTTTGCTGCGGGATTCCAGTTGTGTGTCACATCCCACTTGGCCTTGCACTCCACGGCAATAGGGTTATAATAAACCCTTTCGGGCTGCAGATCAGCATAATAATTGCCAGTATCCCATAACCCATTGCCATTAGCGTCTACGAAAGCCCTCATATAGTATGTGCCGGGATTGAGGTAATAGAATTCGGCACTGCCATTCTCTACTGTTGTCTCCCTAACCACGGCATCTGCCGAGTTTAGCAGTTGCAGCACAATGCATGAGTCTACCAATCCTGATATGTTTACAGTAAGCGAACTGAAGTCATCATCACTCTTCACCCTTATACCGTTTTTGATGGGTCCCGACACATGTCCATAGATATCTTCAATGGCAGCCGAGTCAATCTCGAGGCTATATTCCACTCCCGGACGCCATTCTGCCTTCAGGGTATAATTACGCACTGAGTTGGTATCGGCCTCAATCACAAAACGAGAACGATACCATAGGCTGTCGATCTTTGAATAGAGATGAATGGCAGTGGTATCAAAGCGTGCGGGAGGAGTGCCCAGAGTGATATTGACATTCTTCATCGGCGACATGGATGATGGGATCTTTATCTTAACATCCAAAGGAGCCATCGGCATAATCGAGTCGTATGGAAGGCCTTTCTTTTTGGCTTTCTCCTGCTCTTTCATCCATTTCTCTATCTCCTTTTCTTTGAGTTTTCGTCTCTTTTCAAATGCCACCTTTGGCACTATCATCATAGTATCTATATTGGTAACCATCACTCCGTTGGTATCAGTGGCAAGATATGTCATCTCAACTTCCAAAGAGTCGATATTCACCAATGCAGTATCTGCAATCCAATAAGTCACAGTATCTTTCTTTGCCGACCATTCTGCAATCAGTGCATTGTCAGAATTGAAGTTCAGTCCCCTCAAACGTGGCAGAAGGTCGCTCCTGTTGCTAAAGAACACCTCTATCCTGTCGGCCTCTTTTCTTTCTGTTTTTATCAGATAGCGGTCGGTAGTCTCGGGCACAAATGCCATGAGTGTTATCTTGTCAGGGTAGAAATGGGTATATCCTGTCATCACTATGGAGTCAATACGTAGCGAGTCTCTCCACACCGTATCCTGTCTCACGTCTGCTCTGGCCTCAGGTATAAAAATATCATGGCTGAATGCCACCATCTCACTCTTTTGGTTGTATACATAGTTGCCGTCGGCATCCTGCAGTGCATACACGCGGTATTTCCCTGTAGCCACGCCCTTGATCACAAAGCGCCCTCTACTGTCTGTGCGTGCCACTCTCACCATGGGTTTTGTGGTGAAGGCCGTATCGCTGAGATCGTCATAAAGTCCCACCATGATACCCTTAATAGGTTCGAGGTTGGAAGCATCCAGCACTATACCAGCCACTTCAAGTGTGTCTATCTGTTCACCTGTAGAAAAACAGTATGTGTAACTGCCCATGGGATTTCCTTCGTTGTTGTCGGTAATGGCATCAGCAAAGTCAACGGTATAGGTGGTGTTATCCTTGAGTGAATCCTTGAGTTCCACAACAATTTTCTTTCCCTGTGTTTTTATCTCGGGAGTTTCTATTTGCGGCGGCGATACTACCACTTTGTTTGTAGCGTCTTCGAGTTTCACGAATTCATCAAAAGAGATGGTAATCTTTCTCCTGTCCACCCCCGTAGCTTTGTCAGCAGGAGATGAAGACAATATGCGCGGAGGCGTGTCGTCATACCATCCGCCATCGGGTTGTCCCATTCTTGCGCACGATACTATAAGAATGAGTATCAGTGCTGAAAAAACCAGATATCCAATCCTTTTGGTCATCCACGTGAATTTAATGTCAACAACTGTTCGATTATCTCTCTGCTGTTGCTTAGTCTTGGCACCTTATGCTGTCCGCCCAACTTTCCTTTCATTTTGAGCCATTCGTCAAACAAGCCTCTGCGGGTCACCACTATCTCAAGTGGTTGCAGTGTTATATCCTTGTATCTCTTGGCTTCATAGTCTGAGTTGAGTTGCTGCAATCTCTTGTCGAGCAATGTGGCAAAGGTGCTTATATCCTTAGGTTCCACGGCAAAGTCTATAAGCCACTGGTGTCTGCATTTTGCATTATTGTCCATAAACACAGGTGCTGCGGTATAATCAGCCACAGCAGCTCCTGTCTCATTGCATACGTATGTCAGGGCTTTGTCGGCATTGTCCACTATGAGTTCCTCACCGAAGGCATTGATGAAATGCTTGGTGCGTCCTGTGATTACAAACTTGTATGGTTTAGTGGATGTGAACTTTACTGTATCTCCAATCACATACCTCCACAATCCGCATGATGTGGATATGACCATAGCATAATTGCACCCTGTCTCCACTCCCCACAACGGTATGACAGTAGGATTGTCTTTGCCAAACTCATCCATGGGTATAAACTCATAAAAGACTCCATAGTCGAGCATGAGCATCATGGATCTATCGGCAGGGTCGTTTTGTATGCCAAAGAATCCTTCGCTTGCGTTATATGTTTCCTGATAATGCATCTTTGGAGATGTGATGAGTTGCTCATACTGTTTACGATATGGTTCAAATGCCACACCTCCATGGAAGAATACCTCCAGGTTTGGCCACACCTCCTCAAGATGGGTCTTGCCCGTGAGTTCCATAACTCTGGTAAGCACAGACATCATCCACGAGGGCACACCACTAATATTGGTTACATTCTTTCCAATGGTTTCACGAGCTATGCGGTCGCGCTTCACCTCAAAGTCTGAGAGCAGTGCAGTCTGTTTCTTTGGCACCCTCACAAGGTTGGCCATGGGATTGATATTCTCTATAAGTATGGCGCTGAGATCGCCAACCAGACTGTTGGCCACATTATAATTAGGCGAATGGCTACCTCCTAAGATTAGTGCCCTACCGTCGAAGAGTCTGCTTTTTGGATTGTTGTCAAGATAATATGCCACAGCATCCTTGCCACCCTGATAGTGAGTATCCTTGAGTCCATCGGCACTCACGGGAATAAACTTGCTTTTGTCATTGGTGGTGCCCGATGATTTGGCATACCATCTCACCTTTCCTTTCCAAAGCACGTCGCTCTCTCCGTGCCTCATGCGGTCTATAAAATCCTTAAGATCCTCATAGGAGTTGACAGGACAGTTGGCGGCAAACTGTTCATAGTTGTTCACCGAACCGAAGAGATGATCCCTGCCATATTCAGTATCGGCAGCTGCTGCCATAAGCCTCGCCAGCACCCTGTGCTGTAGTTCCTCTGGCTGGCTGAAGTGCTTTTCCAGTTCCTTCTGCCTAGGCACAAAAAATCTTCCTGCTATTTGCGTTATACTCATTGTTTCTCAATCCTTTAGTTCGTTGACTTATTGGAATGCTTCTGCCTCGGCAGCAGCAATAATCTCCTCTCGGCTCATGCGCTGTGGTTTCACCGATATGTCTGAGAAGTCAAACATGGCATTTGCATCATCGTTACCCTCTGCATCTCTGGCATTTACAGATTTCTTGCTCTTAACATTGCATTTGGCAGCATTATCCTGGGTATTGTTGGCATTGACAACCACAACGGGGTGCTCTATCTCAGGCACTATAGCCACAGGTTGCTCCTCCATCTTTGTTCTGTTGCCCTTAGCAGCAAAGACACTGTCAACAAACTGTGGTTCACGCTTCAGTTTCCTCAGTGTATCCTTTGCAGCAGCCTGCTGACTCTCCTTCTTTGAATAGCCCGTGCCCATACCCGCTTCGAGTCCCTCTATCATCACCTGATATGCAAATACGGGACTTCCGCTGTCTTCTTTAGATTGCTTAAGCAATTTGAATTCAATGTTGACCCTGTTTTTCTGACTCCATTCGATGAGTTTGCTCTTAAAATTCACTTCTTTATATGCCACCTTGTCAATATTGATGAGTTTGGAGAGTATTCTCTTCTGCATAAATCCCATACACGCCATGTATCCCCTATCGAGATATATGGCGCCTACAAGTGCCTCAAAAGCATTGCCGCTCATGTAGCTATTATGTGAATTGGAGTGTCCCGACGACATGATGAGCCTATCTATACCCATCTCCTGTGCCAGTTTATTCAGTGTGTCTCTCTGCACCAGTTTACTTCTAGTGTTGGTAAGGAATCCCTCACGTTTGCCTTCAAAATGTCTGTATACGATATCGCCCACAACGGCGTCGAGTATAGCATCTCCGAGAAATTCCAATCTTTCGTTATTGAGTGGCTTGCCCTTGGCTGACCTTTTCGCCACGCTTTTGTGCATGAGAGCCAGCTTATAGTACTCAATCTTTCTCGGATAGAAGCCGAGTATGTTATATAAAGAAATATAAAGCTCCTTCTCCTTGCGGAAAGGGAGCTTTATACGATCGAAAAAAATATTATTCAGCATATTTTTTAAACACTACACATGCATTGTGGCCACCGAATCCGAAGGTGTTGCTGATGGCAGCTCTCACCTCGCGCTTCTGCGCCTTGTTGAATGTGAAGTTGAGATTATAGTCTATCTCCTCATCATTGTCTCCCTCCTCGTGGTTGATGGTTGGAGGCACGATATCATTCTTTACAGCCAATACTGTGGCCATGGCCTCTACGGCTCCTGCAGCACCGAGCAGGTGTCCTGTCATAGACTTGGTTGAACTGATATTCAGTTTGAATGCAGCATCGCCGAATACCTGCTTGATAGCCTTGGCCTCAGAGATGTCTCCCACATGTGTGGAAGTACCATGCACATTGATATAGTCGACATCCTCAGGTTTGAGTCCAGCATCAGCCAAGGCGCGCTCCATAACGAGTCTTGCACCCAGTCCCTCGGGATGAGAGGCAGTAATATGATAAGCGTCAGCGCTAGCACCCTCGCCCACCATCTCGGCATATATCTTGGCTCCACGTGCCTTGGCATGCTCCAGTTCTTCCAGAATGAGACATCCTGCACCCTCACCCATGATAAATCCATCACGTGAAGCGCTAAATGGACGAGAAGCGCGTGATGGATCGTCATTGCGTGTTGAGAGTGCATGCATGGCATTGAAACCACCTACACCCACTGGGCACACGGCAGCCTCGGCACCACCGCTCAGAATCATGTCGGCCTTGCCGAGTCTGATCAGGTTGAAGGCATCTGCAATTGCATTACTTGAAGATGCACATGCAGATGTGGTGGTATAGTTAGGACCGTGGAAACCGAAATGTATAGAGATCTGGCCTGCTGCGATGTCAGCAATCATCTTTGGAATGAAGAATGGGTTAAACTTTGGTCCATCTGCCTCATGCAGGGCAAAATATTTAACTTCGTCTTCGAATGTCTTGATACCGCCGATACCTACACCAAACACTACGCCGATGCGATTCTTGTCGATGGTCTCAAGGTCCATACCGCTATCTTTCACAGCCTGGATGGCAGAGATGAAAGCCAACTGGGTATAGCGGTCCATCTTACGTGCTTCCTTGCGATCGATATATTCGTTAATGTTGAGTCCTTTCACCTCACAGGCAAACTGTGTTTTGAAGTTGGTGGCGTCAAACAATGTAATGGGAGCAGCACCGCTTACTCCGTTTACAAGATTATTCCAGGTTTCCTCAGGATTGTTTCCCACTGGGGTAACAGCGCCGAGACCTGTTACAACTACTCTTTTTAATTCCATGATTAATCGAAAAAATTTAGCGTTTGACGTTGCTATTGCAGCAAAGGGAAACCCCAATGCCGTCAGCAACCATCAAACGCCAAACGCAGAAAATGTTACTTGTTATTCTCTATATAAGAGATGGCATCACCTACAGTACCGATCTTCTCAGCCTGATCATCTGGAATAGAGACACCGAACTCCTTCTCAAACTCCATGATCAACTCTACGGTGTCAAGAGAGTCTGCACCAAGATCGTTTGTAAAACTTGCTTCTGGCTTAACTTCTGCCTCATCAACACCGAGTTTGTCTACGATGATTGCCTTTACTTTTGCTTCAATTTCTGACATGATTTAATACTTTAAATTGTTAATAATGATTTCTTGTTTCAAAATTCGGGTGCAAAGTAACAAAAATTTATTCACTTGGGCAAATGTTTTGATAAAAAAATGACCATAATTTGCACAATTACATGTATATTGTGCATTATTTCGTGTTATTTTGACCCTATGACCTCTCTTCTAAGCGGATAATCACCCCTTAGAGATTCGAAATCTTCGGGATGCAACTTGAGTCTTTGGCTATCCTCCAATGGATTGTAGAGCGACAGCGAAGTGCCATCATAGGCAAAATCCTCCGGTAGCGATGGTGGCACAATAATCGGCGGTAGCTCTAACTTAAAGAAATTGCATATTGCTTCCATCACCATGTTGTCGGCATTTACTTTTCCATCTGCCGAATATCCCGCTATATGCGGTGTGCCTATAATAACCTTGTCGAGGAGTTGGCGGTTAATATCGGGCTCGTGCTCCCATGTGTCTATCACGGCCTGTCTCACTAGTCCAGACTGCATGGCATCAAGCAGTGCATCGTTATCTACCACTTCTCCCCTGCTGGTATTGATGATGATGGGTTGCCGCTTCAGGCTCTTAAACCATTTCTCATTGGCCAAATGCCATGTGGCATGCTCTCCCGTGATGGTCAGGGGCACATGAAAGGAGATGATGTCTGCCTTTTCGGCCATGTCTGCCATGGTCACACCATCGGCTATTCCCTTTGGAGGGTCAGACACCATAATACTCAGTCCCATTGACTGTGCCATCTCCCTTACCTTCTGTCCTACATGACCGCAACCCACTATTCCCAATGTGATGCGGCTGTCGAGGGGCAGCGATAAGTGCTCCGACAATACCAACAGTGCACTCTCCACATATTGCCTCACCGACCCAGCATTGCATCCCGGACAGTTCACCCAACTTATGCCTGCCTCTTCCATATAAGCGGTGTCTATATGGTCATAACCGATAGTGGCCGTGGCCACCATCCTAACCTTGCTACCCTCAAGCAACTGGCGGTCGCAACGGGTACGGGTTCTCACTATCAGGGCATCGGCATCCCTTACATCCTCTGCCGAGATGTTGGTTCCTTTCTTATACACCACCTCGTCGGCAATGGCCTCCACAGCGTCCCTTATATAGGGTATTTTATCGTCTACAACTATTTTCATCAGTGCAAAAGTAATAAAAAGACTCCAAAAAACATGGTTGCAATGAGAAAAAATGGAGAAAATGTTGGATAATTGAAAAAGATTAATTAGATTTGCAAATCAAATATTCATATAAATATATATATAATGACATTTACAGAACAATGTAACAGCATCTTCAATCAAGCCATCCGCGACTATCATCTCACGGATTGTGTAGACACACCTATCAATAATCCATACCAAAGGGATTCGATAGACCACATCCTCTATACAAAATGCTGGATAGACACCGTGCAGTGGCATCTTGAAGATATTATCCGCGACCCATATATCGATCCTCTCGAAGCACTCGCCATCAAGAGACGTATAGACCGCAGCAATCAAGACCGCACAGACTTAGTGGAAAACATCGACACCTACTTCCGCCAACAGTATAGCGACGTGAAGCCAAATATCGATGCCCGCCTCAACACCGAGAGTCCAGCTTGGGCTATAGACCGCCTTTCCATCCTTGCGCTCAAGATATACCACATGCAGGAGCAGGTAGACCGCAAAGATGCCACCGCCGAGCATAAGGAGCGTTGCGCCGCCCGTTTGGCCATTCTCATTGAGCAGCAGCACGACCTGAGCACCGCAATCCTGCAATTGCTTGAGGATATTGCCGCTGGCAAGATATACATGAAAGTGTATCGTCAGATGAAGATGTATAACGACCCAGCCACCAATCCTGTATTGTACAAACAGAAATGAGACGCCCCCATCTGCTTATCATGCGCTTCTCGGCATTAGGAGATGTGGCCATGACAGTGCCCGTTATCAGGTCGCTGGCATTGGCATACCCTGACATGCGTATTACGGTGCTCAGTCGCCCTTTCGCTAGGGCTTTCTTTGAGGACCTGGCACCCAACGTGGGTTTTATGGAGGCAGACCTCAAGATGGAGTATCGTGGTTTCAAAGGACTCAACACCCTTTTCCGCCGCCTTGCAGCCAAACATTTCACCGCCGTGGCTGACTTCCATGATGTGCTTAGGTCGCGATGGCTTCGCCTTCGCTTCTGCCTTAGTGGCTGCCGTGTTGTGCATGTAGACAAGCACCGCAGCGAGCGTCGGCATCTCCTGTCATCATCGCGCCGTGAGCTTGTCATGCTACCATCGCCAACAGACTGCTATGTGGAGGCATTGGCCAAACTGGGATTTACTGTTACTCCCCAATTCCACTCCCTCTTCCCTGCCGAGGGTGGCAATCTCAACCTGCTACCTGCCGCCATAGGACCCAAGAAATCGTATGAGCAATGGATAGGAGTAGCTCCCTTTGCCGCTCATAGGGGCAAGAGTTATCCGCCCAAGCGCATGTGGGAGGCAATCACCATGATCATCAATCATTACCCTCACGCCCGCATCTTCCTCTTCGGTAATGGTCCTCATGAGCGTTCCGTCTTTGACCGCTGGACAGCCGAGTCAAGCTGCTGCCTGGCGGTATACCAGCATACCGAGAGTCTTCATCAAGAACTCATTATCATGAGCCATCTTGATGTGATGATTTCCATGGACAGCGCCAACACTCATCTCGCCTCTCTTGTTGCCATTCCTGTGGTGAGCATCTGGGGTGCCACCCATCCCTGTGCAGGATTTATGGGATGGGGGCAGTCTGAGGATAATGCCATTCAGCAGGACATGCCATGCCGACCATGCAGCATCTATGGCAACAAGCCCTGCTCTCGTGGCGACTATGCGTGCATAGAGTCTATTCCTCCCGTGCGTATATTTAATAAGGTGAAAGAGATTATTTCAGAATAAACATTTCTGGTCATCAAAGTATTGACAAAAGAAAAAAGACATCTTAGGTTCTTCCGCTATTTCTTTCTGCTGCTGTTTGCAGTTCACTTCGGAAGTATCACCCTGTTTACCCATAAACATGTGGTAAACGGTGTGATTATTGTCCATAGCCATATACATAAAGGTGACCATACCCATCCGCAAACTATTTTTGAGACCATCTTCTTCCTGTCGAAGATTGTGTCTTACGGCGATTGCACACTGCCTGTTATCCCCTCACTGGCATTGCCACTGATAGGCATGCTGCGCATGGTGCCTCCCGTTGAGCACCTTAAGGCTGCATTGCTCCGCCATTTCTCCCTACGTGCTCCCCCTGCAATGGTTTGAATAATTATCCTGTGGTCGTCTACTTCATTGCCACCACAGAGTGTTACATTACTCCTCGTCTAAAACGGCAGGGAGCATACGTTAGTATTCAAACCAAATAATCAAAATTTATGAAACCGATATATTCATATATATTGGGAGCAATCATTGTATTGCTTCCGCAACTGGCTTATACTCATGAGATACCAACCAAAGACTCCGACGCCAATATCGTTGGACACGTGATAGACAAGCACACCAAGGAACATCTCCCCTTCATAACCGTAATGATCAAGGGAACCACCATTGGCACCACCACTGATGCTACTGGGCATTATCAGCTGGTCAATCTGCCTGTGGGCTCATTTACATTGGAGGTGTCGGCAGTGGGATACAAAACAATCACACAGCAGGTGACCATCAGAAAAGCCGAGACACAAGAGATAAAGTTTGAGATAGAAGAAGACCTTATTTCTCTTGATGGTGTGGTGGTTTCGGCCAACAGAAGCGAGACCACACGCCGTATGGCTCCCACTTTAGTAAACGTGATGAGCATGAAAACCTTTGAACACACCAACTCCTGCAACCTGGCACAGGGACTCAATTTCCAGCCTGGCGTAAGGGTAGAGAACAACTGTCAGAACTGCGGATTCCAGCAGGTGCGCATCAATGGGCTCGATGGTCCCTACACCCAGATTCTCATAGACTCACGGCCCATCTTCACGGCTCTCTCGGGAGTATATGGACTTGAACAGATTCCAACCAACATGATAGACCGCGTGGAGGTGATGCGCGGCGGTGGGTCGGCACTTTTCGGTTCGTCTGCCATTGCCGGCACCATCAATATCATCACTAAGGAACCCACAAGAAATGCCGCTGAAATATCACATACTATCACAGGCATAGGCGGTGGCAAAGCTTTTGACAATATCACCATGCTCAATGCTTCTATGGTTACTGACGATAACAAGAAGGGCATAGCCATATTCGGACAAAACAGAGAAAGAGTGGGATATGACTATAACGGCGATGGATATACCGAGCTGCCCGAGATAAAAAGTCAAACACTGGGCATGCGCTCGTATATCAAGACAAGCAATTATTCTAAACTCTCCTTCGAATATCACCATCTGCAGGAATACAGAAGGGGTGGCAACAAACTAAGCTTACAACCGCATGAGGCAGACATTGCCGAGCAAGTGCGGCACAGTATCAACACCGGCGGAATATGCTTCAACCTCTATAGTCCCGATGGCAATCACCGCCTAAGTGCATTCGCTTCGGCTCAGCATATAGACCGCGAAAGTTATTACGGCGGCGGACAAGACCCTAATGCTTATGGCGCCACCAAGGATTTAACCTTCGTGATTGGATCGCAATACGTATATCATTCAGACAAGTGCCTCTTCATGCCAGCCGACCTCACTGCGGGAATAGAATACAGCCAGGACAATCTTGATGACTCGCAAAGCGGCTACAATAGGTTCATATCGCAAAAGGCCAAGATAAGTAGTGTCTTTGCGCAAAACGAATGGAAAAACGACAGATGGGGGCTGCTCATCGGCGGACGTCTCGACAAACATAGCATGCTCGACAAACCCGTGTTCAGTCCGCGCGCCAACCTGCGTTTCAATCCCACCAAGGATATTAATCTACGCGCAAGCTATTCGTTCGGTTTCCGCGCACCACAGGCTTTCGATGAGGACCTACACATAGAAAACGTTGGCGGTACAGTGTCGATGATTCGTCTTGCCGACAATCTGGAAGAGGAGAAATCACAAAGTCTTAGCCTTTCGGCGGATATATACCATAGTTGGGGCAATTGGCAGGGAAACCTGCTCGTTGAGGGGTTCTATACCGATATCAGCGATGTGTTTGCACTAACTGAGATTGGCATTGATAATGGTGTTATCATACTGGAGCGCGGCAATGAAACGGGCGCCAAGGTTTATGGTATTACCCTTGAAGGCAAACTGGCATGGCGCAACAAATGGCAACTGCAAGCTGGCATGACCATGCAGCGTGCCCAATACAAGGAGTCGCGCTCATGGGACAATGGTGGTGTGGACAAAGAGAAAAGGATGTTTCGCACTCCCGACACATATGGATATTTCACCATGACATATTCTCCTGTCAAGGCATTCAACATAGCTCTTTCAGGCACATATACAGGTTCCATGCTCATTGAGCACCATTCGGGATATATAGCCGCCAACCGCACAGAGAAAACAAATCAATTCTTAGATATGACACTGAAAGCATCTTATGATTTTGCCCTATATAAAAACACAACCCTACAATTGAATGTCGGTCTGAATAATATCTTCAATGACTACCAGAGTGATTTCGATAAAGGTGCCGACAGAGACTCAGGCTACATCTATGGGCCAGGCATACCCCGCTCCTTCTTTGCAGGAATAAAGATCAGTTACTGACATCTATTCCATCAGTAATTATCTGAAAACCCACGGAGCATGCTATTAAGTCATGCCTCCATGGGTTTTCAAACATATTCATCAATATTTACGAGTCCTGCCCTGATGGCATATTTTGTTGCCTCGTATGTGGTGTTGACACCTACTCTTGCGATACAGGTTCTTATTGTGGGTTGTGATGGTATCCTCGCCTTAAAAGCCAGCGAATAAAGTATTTGTTTATGTAAAAATGTCAATGACAACATCTGGCATACCACCCTCCACAAAGTATATGTGATATAAAAGGTGTGGAGATGGTGGCATGCGAAGAGGTTGATAAGAATATTACACTTTTATTCCGCTGTGAGCTGGAGCACACGACTTGACCAGTCAATCTTCTTGCTCCACTCCAGATCATGCTCGTATGGTAGGTCAAGGCCATGGTCCATGAGATAACGACCGCTGTATGACTTACCCTCGCATGGCAATGGGTTCTTGTCTATACGATTAAGCTCATGCACCACATAACGTTTGTTTGGATCAAGACCCTGCATCTTTACAATGGGGAAATGCTCATTCTTGAAACATTCCAACTTATACCAATAAAAAACCGCCTTGGTTTTATCCTCAGATACATACATGAGCGATGCCAGATTATCACCAGCATAAGGGGAATGTAAGCGGTAGAGGTCGCCAAACTGCACCACGGACCTTATGGTTTTATAGTCGGCTATGGCCTGTCGGCAGAGGACCTTCTCTTCGTCTGTCATATTCTTGGGTTGTATCTCCATACCCAAACGACCAGACATGGCCACATCACAGCGCAACTTGAGCGATGTAGTGCGGAAAACAGCATGATTGGGCACTGCCGAGATATGACTAGCCATGGCTATGGCAGGATAGAAATAGGATGTGCCCCACTGCATGTATATGCGTTGCAGAGCATCTGTATTGTCGCTTACCCAGAACTCATCGAAGTAGGGCAGCAGACCATAGTTGGCCCTGCCTCCTCCCGATGCACAATCTTGGATGATAACATCGGGATATTTGGCCCTGATGCGCTGGCATGTTTTGATGAGCCCCTCATGATAGGCTATGTAAAGATGGCTCTGTTCCTTGAGATACTGCGAGCCGTGATTCATGACGGGTGCATTGGCATCCCATTTGATATATGCTATCTCGGGGAATGAGGTGAGCAGACGGTCTACAACATCAAACACGAAATCCTGTACCTCAGGATTAGACATGTCGAGCACCACCTGCGTACCGCCACGTCCCTTCACGGGTTCACGTCCAGGTGCCTTAATTATCCACTCCGGATGGCGCTCATACAGTTCGGATGTGGTGTTGGCCATCTCTGGTTCTATCCATATCCCGAACCTCACACCATTCTTCTTGGCATCGCGCAGCAAACCCTCTATGCCATCTGGCAACTTGCGGCTGTCTACAACCCAGTCGCCCAATGCAGCATTGTCGGTGGCACGTGGATACTTGTCGCCAAACCAGCCATCGTCCATAACAAAGAGTTCACCTCCCATGGCACGGATATCTGCCATCATCTGATCCATGCCCTTCTGGTTGATATCAAAATACACTCCTTCCCATGAGTTGAGCAGAATCATGCGCTCCTGGTTGCCGTGGCGCAACTGGTAATGGCGTGCCCAACGGTGGAAATTGCGCGAGGCTCCCGAGAGTCCCTGTTGTGAGAAAGTATAAGCCACATGTGGTGTTACCAATGTCTGCCCTTTGGCCAGATGATACTCTGAATTGTCGGGACAGATTCCTGCCAAATAGGTATGATACTCTGTATCGTCAGTATCAATGATTACATCAAAATTACCCGAATACATGAGGGCGGCACCAATAATGTCTCCATCGTTTTCACGTGGTTTGCCATCAAGAGAAATCATGATCTCCTGTCGGTCGGTGGTGGCATTGCGCAGTCCGTCCTTGTTCTTGATGCGCAATATCCCACTCTCAAGGCGATGTTCTGTGAGTTGTGCCTCGGCAGCCCATGCACCGTGGAAGTGGTTGACCCACACATTGCCGCGGCGTATAGGCATGGATGAGGAATAGAAGCGGTTGAGAGTTACAGGTTTCTTCTCGCCGTTTGTTATCTCTGTCCAGCACTCTATCATGTCCACATCGCTATAGGCGAAGTAATGGAGTTTTACCGATATGGGATAGAGAGGGTCATGAAGGGAAATGGTGAGTAGAGCGCCCTTACGATCCTGCCCGTTGGGTGCCTTGTCTGCCACCGCAGTAGTCTGCCACGACTCGGCAACGAGTTGTGTTGACAGGTTCCCATCGGCATGGCGCATGGCAAATGCCGCCTCCGACTGTATATGAGTGGCTCCGTAGGCAGGGTAAACCTCAAGATGGCTCCAATTGGCACGTGTAGGATTGGGCAGTGCTGCCAGATCGGCATCAGAGAGCAGGTTGCCATAATATACAAACTGCGGTTCCTGACCTTTGTTTACTTCCAGTACCAATGTATTGTTGGGAGTAGAGAGCGACACCCTCTCTGCCCAAATATGCGGCAGACCAGCCGTCATGATTGCAAACAGTATTGCAAATCTTTTCATAATATTATCTGATAATTATTCCGTTCTTTCAATTATTTCTAGGCACATACGTGAATTATGGTATGGGCATTTCCAAAACCCTGCATGGTCGTCACGGGTGTTGACCTCGCCATGCGCATTGCGGCTCCAATACCACTCGCCGTACTCATGGTCAATGAGGTTGTCCTTAATATACTTCCAGCAGCACAAAGCCTTGTCAAGAGCCGAGCGGTCATTGAAATACTGGTATATATTATAGAATCCCACCACGGCCTCTGCCTGCACCCACCAGTGGCGGTCGTCATCCACATGACCAGTGTCGAGATTTGCCTCATGAGTCATCGACCCATCGCTGTTTAGTCCTTTCTCAGATGCTTTGGCCACCAATACCACTATGGGTTCCACCTTCTTGAGGATATCCTTGTCTGCCAGCACCATGGCAGCCTCATGCATGAGCCACGAACATTCAATGTCGTGACCATAACTCTCAAGCCATCCTGCACCCCGTGTCCAATCATTTTCGAAGAAGAGATCGAGGTGGTGTGTATCGGGATTGAGTATGCGGTCGGTGAATATGCATATAATATTTCTCAGCGCGTCGGCCACTTGTTGCTTTCTGTTTTGGTCAACACTCATTCCCTTAGTTTCCATCTCGTTGAGGCATCTTAGCAGGTTGGTATATGGTTCCATGATATGTAGATGGGTATTCTGAGATTTGGGATAGTTGGCATCGAGATCAGAAAGTCTCATGTCGGCAATCTCGCCCCACTCTCTCGTCTGTGCCTCTATGTATCCATTGTTTATGCGATCAAGAGAGTGTACCTCTATGGTATCGAAGAGTTGGAACGAGATTTCTATCGTTTCTTCTATTTCTGTTTGTGGTGTGCGCAGATCTGTAATGGCAGCCCTCACATATTCGCTCATACCATAGAGCATGAAACCAATGGCGTAGAACTGCTTTTTGGTGTCTTTGGCATTGCCCAGATAGTCCACCGACCAATAACTGCCGCCATATTCGCTGTCAATGAAATGGTTGATGATATAATCTCTGGCACGCTTGGCAGCCGCTAAGTATTCAGGGCGCTGCAATACACGATAGGCAGCGGCAAACGACCAAAGTATGCGGCCATTGAGGATGCCGCCCTTGTCGGCATCCTTGATTAGGGTGCCATCGCCTCTCATCTGTCCGTAAAACCCTCCATGTTCTTCGTCCTGCATATTGTTTAACCAGAATGGCAGGATATTGCGCTCCACGGTATTGAGCATCTCCGTGCGGAGGGTTTTAATGATATTATTGTCTGTCATAATAGTTGAAATATGATGGTATGAGCCCTTGGGGCACATTTATTTCTTTATTGGATATAGCCAAGCTAGAAGAGCCATGATAATGGCAATACCAGCAGGAATGAGCGAGAACAGCGACCAAACCATGGTAAGCACCGAGTCGGTGATAGAGGCAGGGTCGATAACAGAATTGCCGAAATCATCTTTCATCATGCTCGCACCGGCCAGTCCGAGGAAGAGGGCTATGAGCGAACCAGAGATGGCACCACCGAGTTTCTGCGACATGGTGCCTGACGAGAAAATGAGTCCTGTGGATGATGCTCCGTTTTTTTCTGTTGCATAGTCAGCCACGTCGGCATACATAGACCATAGCAGGGGCGAATAAAGTCCGATGCCCGCGGAAGTGAGAACCACCACCACTATCATCAACCATATATAACTGGCATCCATGGGAATAAAGAAGAACAATACCGAGCATGCCACGCAGATGATGGAGGCATATATGAATGCCATGCGCTTGCTGCCCACCTTAGCAGTGAATGCAGGCGAGAGACCACCGAAAATCATGCATGTAACCTCTCCAAAGGCCATAAATACAGTATAGTTGATTATCAGGCTGCCAATGGTTATATCGCCACCAAGGCAATAGGCGAGCATATATCCAGCCACAGCATAGCGGAAGCCATTGAAGAAATTGGTGCATATTCCTATTAGCGTGAGATAAATCCACGGACGATTGCGAAACAGGTCGCCAAACTGCTTGAAGGAGAATTTCTCTGCCCTAACAGGCTTAAGCCTCTCCTTAGTAAGCAGACCGCAGGCAAGTGTCATCACAGTGGCAAGCAGTCCAAAGAATGCACCCAGCACCGCATACTGGTGGGCATCGGTGCCGCCCACAAATTTCTGCAGGTATGGAAAGGAGATGAGGGTGATAAATCCCATGGCATAGGCTCCAATCATGCGGAAAGATGAGAATTGGTTTTTCTCATTGTCGTCGTCGGTCATCACGCCAAGTAGCGAGCCATATGGTACGTTGACCAAGGTGTATACGGCCATCATAAGCAGATAAAAGACATAGGCATACACACGCTTTAGTTCTGGTCCGAAGTCAGGGGTATAGAGCAACAAAGCGAAGATGATGCCAAAAGGGATGGAACCGAAGATGAGCCACGGACGATAAGTACCCCAGCGCGACTGAGTGCGGTCAGCAAGGCTACCCATGAGCGGGTCTGTAAACACGTCGAAGAGACGGGCTATGAGCATCAGAGCCGCAGCATCGGCAAAAGACAGTCCGAAGACATTGGTGAAATACAATGGAAAGGCTATAGACATTATCTTCCAGGTGATGCCGCCAGAAGCGGCATCACCCAGAGCATATCCTATTTTCTCTTTGATGGAAGCCATAGGTATAATCAGATTTTGTTGTTAGGTAGCAGTTTGGAATGATTATATTATTTACCGAGTGTGGCTTTATTTTTGGCCACCAGCGATTTGATGGTCTCCACAGACTTGGCAGTATAGAATCCGTCTTCTGGGGTGTGCATACAGTAGTCAACGAGTTTGCCCACCGTTGACTCAGCCACATGCATACGGGTGTCAGAAGAAGCGTAATAGATGAGCACACGATCATCATCGTCATGCACGCCCTCGGGAGCATCGCCATCGGCAATCCATCCGTTGGCAAAAGCCACGTTCATCACATCACCTATATACTCCTCTCCTTCAGGCACAAGGAAATAGCCGCCAGGCTGGGCGATGACACGAGTAGGATCATCCAAGGCTGTCATATACATATACAGCACATAGCGCAAACCAGAAGCGCAGCCACGTACGCCATGGGCCAAATGGAGCCATCCGTGGGTTGTCTTGATAGGATGAGGACCTTCTCCGTTTTTCACTTCCATGATGGTATGATAATGGCGGGCATTGATGATGGTCTCTTCTTTCACTTCGGCATGCTCGATGTCGTCAACGAGAGCCCAGCCGATGCCACCGCCAGAACCAGTATCTATGAATCCGTCTTGCGGACGGGTATAGAAGGCATACTTGCCATCCACAAACTCAGGATGGAGCACCACATTGCGTTGCTGCGAACGGGTCTTGAGGTCTGGCAGGCGATACCATGTCTTGAGGTCCTTTGTGCGTGCTATGCCTGCTGTGGCAGTGGCTGCCGAGAGGTCTCCGGGCTGAGAGTCGTCATGACGCTCTGCACAAAACACACCATATATCCATCCGTCTTGGTGTTGGGTGAGGCGCATGTCATAGATATTGGTGGCTGGTATCACATCCTCGGGCATGGTGATGGGCTCATCCCAGAAGCGGAAATTGTCGATACCATTGGGCGACTCAGCCACTGCAAAAAAGGACTTACGGTCGGCTCCTTCTACGCGTACCACCAGCAGATAGCGACCATCCAACTTGATGGCACCAGAATTGAGGGCTGCGTTCATCATAATACGCTGCATGAAATATGGATTGTCGTGCTCATCGAAATCATAGCGCCACTCTAAGGGTGTGTGCTCAGCTGTCAGAATTGGATATTCATATTTGTCATAAATGCCATTGCCCCACTCTTTTCGGATATTCTTACGGCTGAGCAACTTCTCATGGTGCTCACGTACGGCTTTCACTTTCTGTTCAAATGTAGTTGTCATAGTATGATAATATGCTTTTAAAAAAATATAATAAGTTGATCATCGATATTTGTGACAGATTCTCCTACTTAATCTTCTGGATGTCCTTGACAAACAGGTGGTGCTTGTCTTTGGCCCACAGAGCAAAGTCGTCGGCAGTGGCAGCATCCTTGGATGCACCAAAATGCTCTTTGGAATAATTACGCCAAGGCAGATACCATAGCAATGGATAGCGGTCCATGAAGGGTTTCACCACCCTCTGCCACCATGTAGCGTCGGGAGAGTTCTTATAGCCACATTCTGTCATGGCTATCAGTTTATTGTTTTTGGCGGCAATGGCAGTAATGAGTTGCAGGTCGGCATCAAGTTGTGCCTTGAAGTCGGCCTCGGTGCCCCATTGATAGGCATCCTCGCCTATGATGTCTACACGCTCATTGCCGGGATAGCGCACCATCCATGCCTCTTCGGTCCAATTACCCTGCAAGTTAGGCGAATATGACCATACAATGCTTTCGCCCAATGTGGCATTGATATAATCCTGTGTCATATTCCAAATGGCGTGGTATTCGGCATCGGTGCAATTGGCCTGCCCCCACCAAAACCAGTTACCATTGTTTTCATGATAAGGACGGAATACTATTGGTATGGCATTGCCATGGTTGTCTTTGAGCGACGAGAGAAATGTTCTGACGCGCTCCAGCCATGTCATATACAAATCATAACGGTTGCCACCTTTGAGCACCGACTTTACGGTATGCTGCGGGTTGGGCACAGCCTTGGCAGTCTGGCACTGTCGCAACTGACACAGTGCTTTCACCGCATCCTTATATGCCGCAATATCGCTCTCTATCCATGCTGTAGTGCCCAGCAGAGGGTTGCGCGGATGCCAAGAGATGGTAATGATGCCGCCCCGTTCATGATGGGCTATGATCTCCTGGCGAATACGGCTGAAAGGCACAGAATCGAGATTCTTTAAATCACCCACTTCTATGCCACCAAGGTCGAAACCCATCACGGCAGGATAGTCACCCACCAACTCGTAGGTATCGGAGCGCCCCTCATCCCAATTCCATGTAATGCCATAGAAAGGATCATCTTGATGACCATACATATAGCCCCGCTTCTGTATCTTAACCAGACGGTCGAGGAGTTGCTGGCGTGGCGTTTTGGCGTTGGCCTTCACCTTGGCGGCATTGGCCACTGCCAGCGGCATGATGGCAGCCGCCACGAGGATAACGAGTGATATTATTCTTTTCATATCTTTAGTTTTAGTCTTTCTTTTTGAGATATAGTCCATTGAGATTATGTGCAAATATGGTGCGCTTGTCATTATACAAGTGCATGAAATCTGCAATGTCGCTGCTTCCAGGATATGGGCATGCAGCCATGATATCTCCACCCATGCCACTGTTTTCTCTAAAGAGAGCATAGGTCAGGCCGTTGCCAGCAATGAGGGGTAGCACCCTCTGGCTCCAATATGCAGAGTCTTTTCTGCAATAGTCGCCCATGGTAATGCCAGCACCGCATTTCTTGCTCTTGGCCACAGCAACCAAGGCTTTCACCTGTGCCGACAACATCTGCCAACGGGCATCAGTATTCTCAGACTCATTAATATCGCCTACTGACAGGTCTACGGCTCCCAGTTCACAATCGGGCATATATGCTTTGAATGTTTCTTTTTCATTAGTTGTCTGCTCAGCCGAATAGCCAGCCACAATGTTGCTGGTGCCCAGTTCGCGCAGTTTGTCTGCTATGATCTTATATACATTCTTATAATCATCTGCGGGCAACGACATGTACCATTCGTCGTGCACACGGGGCATAATATATAGCAATACTGGTGCTCTCTTGCCATAGCCATCCTGAAGGCTCGCAAGATAGTTTGACATGGAGGTGATATTATCTGTCAACTCCTCATCATCCAGATATTCAGGCACCATCCAGCGAATGATGACCAGGCTGCCTCGTTGCACAGTGGATAGAATATCACTGCGGATGGCAGAGAGAGACATGCCCGAAACATCTGTTCCGCTCGCGACATCTGAAATCTCATATCCCGTAACAGCCACATTATCTCCACACACGCTCTTGATATCGCTGCGCAGACTGTCGCCCTGCCATCCAGCACCACACAAGGTGCTGCTCATCTGGCCAAACAATACTCCGCGCTCAGATATTAGGGGCAGGTTGTCGCGCATGTTCTCTGTGCGGACGGTCAGTCCACTCTGACCTATCTCGTCATAACTTTTCTTTTTGTCGCCGCCGCAAGATGCCATCATGATCACTACAGCCAGCATACATGCTGAAAGTCTCATACCGCGCAAAATCATTGACATCATAACAAATTATTATGTTCGCAGTTTAAATCTATTTATTCAGCATAGGCAGACTTCATGGCATCCACCACAGTGGGCAGTGTCCACTGGGGCACGCTACGGTCTTTGCCATCGAAGATGCTCACCCAATAGAAGGTGGCAATATTCAATGCTTTGGCCTTGCTCACTATATCGGCGGCCTGCTTGGCTGCTGCCTGCTTGAGGGCATCAGAGGAAGAAGAACCGACATTGACATTATTGCCATGAGTACCATACTCGCCAATGATGCAAGGAATACCCTTAGAAACAAACGAGGTGTTAAGTCGGCTGAACATACCTTCCAACTCTTTGCTGCATGCCGAAGTCCAATCGCCGTATGTATTTACCCAGTCATATGGGTCATAAGTGTGAACCTCCACAGCCAGATGGCCGTCCACCACATCTGTAGGCATGCGCAGATGGTCAAGCACCTGCTGGAGGTGCGCAGCTGAATACGTGTTGATGATAAGGTTGCGAGTAGTATTGTTACCTCCCGTTGCTCTCACAGCATCCACGAAATCCTGTGCATAGTCATTGAGTGCTGTATATGAAGAGGTGGCAGAAGGTAGTGTCCAATGGTTACCAGCATCGAGCATCTCGTTATATCCTTCGAAGAGCAGACGATGGCTGTATGAATTGAATCTGTTGGCAATCTGACGCCACAGATTTTTGAAGCGGGCACTGTTTCGTGTGTGGTTGTTGGTATCAGCCTTTATCCATTCCCATTGCTCCGTCCCACTACCTGTATCATGATGCACGTTGAGTATGCAATACATGCCAGACGAAATGACATAGTCTACTACCTCCTGCACACGCTGCATCCATGCCTCGTCCACATTGCCGTCGGCATCAATATGTTGAACCCATGTCACTGGCACACGCACAGCATTGAAACCGCCTGCTTTAAGGAAATTGATCTGCTCCTGAGTGGCCACTGGCTGACCCCAACAGGTCTCATAGCGCGACACGTCGGTGAGATTATTCGGAATATAATCGCCATGGGCATCAAGGGTGTTGCCGAGATTGAAGCCCAGACCCATGTTCTTGACCGCAGCCACTGCACTCTCCTCAAGATATGTGACATTGAGGTTTACGTCATCGCGAGAGATAACGAAATCCTGCGACATGGCATCCTTCCACCATGCTTCTGATGGCATATTATTGCCATACCATGGACAGAACCATGCCCATTTGGCTCCTGCATTCCAAATCTCTGAGATATTGGAGAAAGGGGAATCGCCGCTGTTGCCGCATTCTGCCAATGCAACAAGTTTGCCTGGATAACGAGCAGTGATCTCATCAAACTCCTGCTTGTTCTGCTCTGCATTGCTACCATAGAGGTCGCGACCGATTATGTCTACATACTGGTCGCCGGGATACCATGCTGAGTCATCATTATACTGTGTTGCATCGCCATTATAGTTCTGTGTTGTCCATACCCATATAAGGTTATGCACGCCACGTTGCTGGAAATAATCAAACATGGCCTGCCACAAAGCCCGATAGGTGGTAGCACCGCCTTCGCCCCACCAGAACCAACTCTTACCCCAAGAGGCGCCCGACTTGAGTTCAGCATTGCCAGCAGCCTCGTGGAAGGGACGCCATACGGCACTCACACCCTTCTTCTGCAATTGCAGTAGCACATCGGTCACACGCTCCATCTGGCCATAAAACCACTTGTTCTCCCATGTGTCGGCCACTAATGCATTGGCAGCCTTAAAGGTAGTCTGCTCAGGCGAGCAGGTAACTCCCGAACCATCTGTGCCTGGGGTTACAGACTCTGATGTGGGCACATTGAAATGCCACATGAGTTGCACCAGTCCACCATTGGCGGTCCAGTTGGTCACAGGTGTCAGGTCGTTATAATTAATCCATCCATTGCCATCGGGCACATAGATATGTATGAAATCATAACAGTTGAAGGCTGGATACTTGCCAGTGGCTTTGAATATCTTCTCAGCCTCTGTAGTGTTCCAGTTGACATTGGCCATCACAGACGAGATGATCTTGGTGCCATAGCAAGTCTTCAGATATTTATACAGGCGCTTGGCTCCATCGGTGGCAGAAGCATCGGCAAGGGTGATGTCTGTCACATCGCTCTCCTTATAAACAGAAAACGACACATTGCTGATGTCATCAATAGCGAAGGTCTGCCATGCGCCGAAAGCCTCAAGCCCCTTGAGATATACCTCCATCTTATCGGTATCAAAAGAGAGGCTGCTCATAGCATTGCTGTTGCCAGTCAACTGATATTCGGTCTGGGTGCCATTTTTGGCGGTTATCACAATCTTATCTCCCTCGCGCTGGGCAAAGCCGAGAGCTGAAACCACCAGTGCAAATATAATAAACAGTATCTTTTTCATATCCTTGATTCTTTGATTAGAGTGATTGGTAACACCAGTAATTGATTATCTGACTATCTTGACAGACAAAGCACCAACCCTCACAATGCTCAAACCATTGGGCAGTGATGACAGGGATATAATGGTACGATTGGCGTCATGGGTATATTGTATGCCGATCTCTTTGCCGTCGGCAGTATAAGCTTCTACTTTTACTTGGGCAGACACTATTATGGCATCGCCCTCCTTAGTGATGTCGTAGCCAGCAGCCAAGCCATCTATTCCCGAAGAAACTTCGGCAAAGGTGAATGTCTTCACCTCATTGAGAGTATATTGCATGGTAGTGGCAGCAGCCTCTACTATGAGTTTGTCGTCAGCCACGCTAACCTTTGGTTTGTCGCTGAGCAGGAATGTTTGTGTGGTGCCATTGTCAAAGGTGACAACAAGGCTCTTGCCGCCTGCCCATGAGGCTAGGCTTATAAAGGTTGCAACGAAAAATAATATGGTCTTCTTAATCATAACAATATGTTGTTGACGTATTGGGTTGCTGTTTATCAAAATTCAGGCTCCCTGCCTGTCTTATGCAAACAGGGAGCCTGTTATCATGGTTTCCCTAAATGTTTAGGGTGTTTCTGTTTAATTCCTCTGCCATGAGTGTAATCAAGGCAGGATAGTCATCTTGGTAACACCCTTCATGTCACCCTGAAGGATGAGAGCGGTATCGCTCCAACCGTCGCTCTGTCCCTCAACAGCGTCTATGAACGCCTGGTCGATAACATACTCCAGAACCTCAGCAGTTCCTTCCCAGTCTGCAATAGTAGTGATGCCAACCCAGTTGCAATTGTTAACCTGTATCTGACCTGTTACTCCTGCAGGCTTGTAAACGATAATCTTTGACTTGCCTGCGGTGAGGCCGATGGCAGCAAGGTCTGCCTTGAAGATACGGATCTTACCCTTTGAATCGCTCCAATCGAAGTTGAATGGATAGGTGATAAATCCTGACTGGTCTTCATACTTGGCAAAGGTAGCAAAGTCAACTTCTGCCACATCAACAACAGTCTTGCCTGCCACGATGCGCTTACCTTCAGGTGTTATGAACACAACTTCAACCTCACCTGTAGCCATTTCCGGAACAGTGAAGATGATTTCATCATTGGTCTTGGAAACAATCTTTGTTACTTTTACATCACCAAGATATACAGACTCAGCATTGTAGAAATTCTTGCCCTTAAGTGTAGCTTTCTCGCCAATAACAATCTTTGCAGGCATCTCTGAAACGGCAGGATCGGTGGCAGGAGTAATGGTCAACATGCCTGATACCTCAATGGTTGTACCGTTCTTGAGGTTGAGTTTCAAACCTGTTCCTGCACAAGCTGTTGGCACGGTCAATGCGATGGCAGCAGCGCTATGGGCCACGAATGACTCTGCAGCCACGGTCTGCTCTGGGTCACCAGGCAGTGTTACGCTTGCCACGAGGTCAAGGTCTGTACCCTTGATAATCACGTTGTTGCCAGCCATGAGTTCAGATGGTGTGCACTCTGTAACAGTTGGTTTCACGAGGGTATAAGCCACGGTAACAGTCTTGCCATTTGCCAATGTGAGGGTGATGTCACCTTCCTGTGCGGCCTCTGGAACAACAGCCACAACCTTGTCGGCAGCCACGGTCTTGAGTTCGCCATCGGCATTTGGGAATGCAATAGCGGTCACGAGGTCGAGGTCCTTACCGTTGATGGTCACATCAGCACCGTTCTTAACAGGAGCGGGTGCTGCTGAGAGATTGGTAGGAACAACGGTTTCAATTGAACCGGCAGGAATGCTTACTCCTGAATAAGTAACTAGAGTCACCTCACCATCGGTAGCAGTTTCAGGCAGAGCGAAGGTCAGGGTATTGCCATCGGTAGCCACTGTGAGAGCATCTGCCTCAACAGAAGCACCATTGAGGTTCACCTTCTCTATCTGCTCAAGAGAGGTGCCGCTTACGGTCAGGGTAGCACCAGCCTTTAGAGAAGTAGGAGCTACACTGGTAGCTGTAGGCAATGCGATAGTGATAGCATCATCGGCATATAGCAAGTTCTCACCATCAGGATTGGCATCGCTGAGCATTGGGCGACCTGTCTTGGCCTCCTTTGGTATGGCCACGGTGATGGTGTAGCGGTCGTGAGACTTGAAGTCTTTCTCATCTACACGAACATCATCTGCAAACACTACCTGATGCATGAGGTTGAGATAGTCACCAGTGAAAGTAACGATATCGCCAACCTTACCACTGAGGTTACCCTCCTGACCGATATATACTTTGCCAAGCACGATATTCTCTTCGTATGTTACAGGAGTAATGGTCTTTATCTCACCACCCTTGGCAGTAATCAGGGTAACAATACCCGGTTCGCACTTCTCCTTTGGCACCTCAATCCAAATCTCGCTCACATTGCCAGACTTCTTGACATCAATGGCAGTGATAGGATCGGCACCAGGCAGACGCACTTCTGTTATCTGGTCGAGATTGCTGCCGAGGAACTTCAAGGTACCACCGCGCAATACAGGACATGGACCGAATGAGTTGAGTTTAATCTCATTTCCATACTGGTCGGTGACGAGGTCGTCCTCATCGCAGGATGTCAGAGACAATCCTGCGAAAAGAACCACGAACAATGACCAGAATATTGACTGATATTTTTTCATATCTGTAATGTCTTTATTATTGGTTATTATTGTTTTGACATCCCTTAGCCGTATTATTTGTTAGGCACGGCACGGATATTGTCGATGCGGATGATAGGATGACAATCCTTGCCTTCATAGCCACCACCATTTACACAGAATATGGTGAGAGAGGCGAAGTCGTCGGCCTTGGTAGGACCTGTGGATGAAGCAGTACCATCCCAATACTTGTTGAATACGCCCTGCTGTCCGCCGATAGGCAATGTTACTGTTACCCACTTGCCACCGGTGTCGTAGCTGCCTGTAGTCTTCCAAGGAGCATAGATGGCGCGAGCCCATCCGTCGTTGGCATGGAAGAATTCGTTGTTGGCAGTAGAGATGGTCACCTTGTCTGGACCGGCAAAGATCACCTGCATAGGAGCAGCTGCCCACTTGCCTTCCTCAGGAATGCACATCTCAAACTTGAGAGACATATTCTCAAAGTCTGTGAAGTCTACGATGTCATTGAGCTTGACACCATCGCCGCTGAAACCACCATTCCAGTCGCCTGCCCAATACTCGAATGAGAAGGCACCATCATTCCATGCTCCACCAGCAGTCATGTCTACATCGCCAAGGAGGAGATAATTGCCAGATAGAGAATTCTCGTCGCTTTGTATCTTCTGGGCATGCCAACCATGGTTGCCCAATACGACTCCAGACACTGGGTTAGGAGTATCGAAGTCAAAGAGAATACCGCGCTGGTCATGGAACTGGAAGTTGCTTCGTGTGGTACCATACTTGCTCTTCACCTTAATGAATCCAGCGGGAGCCTCTGCAGGCACGATGAAACGAATTTCAGTAAGAGAGATGCTGGTGATATTCTCACGTGGCAACACATAGTTGTTAGGGAACTCAACGCTTAATGGATATTCCTCATAATCGAGGAAATAATTTCCCTTGATGACAGCCTCTTCACCCACCTTTGCCTGCTCGTTCACCATTGAACTAATAACAGGGGCACTGATGAGCACCTTGAAGTCATACTCTACGGTATCGTTTCCTGTAGTGATAAAATAGATCTTGTCGGTAACCTTCTCTGGAATGGTCTTAGGCACCGTGAGCAGTATTGCATTATCAGTCATGTAACTGGTATTGAGCACTGCTGGGCGATCATTGAAGTTGATGGCCTTTACGCTGCGCAGGTTGTTACCCACAATACAGATAGGCGTATTGAGGAAAGCACCTGTCAGCAGTGAGTCCTTGCTGGCGGCATCAGCCATGCGGATATAAGAGATAGATGGCGTGCCATCTGCGGTCTCATACTCATCGGGCTGGTCTTCGCATGATGTGAAACCTGTCATGCAGACAAGGGCGATGCCGAGAGTCAGTTTGAAATATTTGGTATTCATATTTGTTTCCTTTTATTTGTTAATGAATTCCGTATGTTATTAGTATCTGTAGGTTGAACGTACGTCCACACTAACTGGTTCCACATTGCTTCCGAGGTTTGGATTAACAGATACATCCTCAGTTGGGAATGGGATAGTGAAGGTCTTGTCAGTCACGTTGGGAGCTGGAGTAGAAGTGTCATATTCTGCACCTGAAGCATCCCATACACCAGTCTCATAGTAAACCTTGTAAACATCTGAGAGATTCCACCATGCATTGCGCTTCTGAGCCTGTAGCTCTTCAATACACTTATTTGGCTCATAGTAGGCACGGCGTACGAAGTCATACCAACGGTCACCCTCGCCAGCAAGTTCCAGACGGCGCTCCTTCCATACATCATCGAAGGTGATGGAAGTCTTTGGAGTATAACCGCTAACGGCACGTCCGCGCACTTTATTAAAGGCATCGAGAGCATCGGCATTTGTTGTTGTGCCACCATCAAGGAGAGTCTGTGCCTCTGCCAATACGAGGTATACGTCAGAGAGACGGAGGATATGAGTAGCCACGGCATAAGCCATACGTGCTGCCGATACACCGCACTCTACCAAGTGGTCGTTGTTGTTGCCATAAGCATGCTTAACATTCTGTGCACCGCAAGGACCCTGGAATGTCTCGGTGGCAGCCTTATTATAATTCTTGTTGTAATAGAATTCCATAATCTCAAATCCAGCTCTTCCGTCACGCAATGTGTGGTCACGCCAGAAGTATGGATAATAATCGCCTGGTAGCATGATGGTGGCCTTGCGGCGGATATCCACATCTACACGGTCAGCAGGTTTGTCAGTAGGTTTAACGCCAAATGCAGCCATGAGGTCTACAGAAGGGCCACCCCAGCCGCCCCAGCAGTCACCATTCTCGTCAAAGTTCTCAGGCATAAGGTCGCTCTGCAGTGTGTTCTGTGAAGTCCACTGAGAACCCACTGTCCATCGCCAAGCGATAAGGCTTTCGTCAGAAATATTGTTTGAACCGCGGAAGATATCCTCATAGTTTGGCATGAGCACACGACCAGAGTTATTGATCACATCCTTGGCATACTGTGCAGCCTTTGTCAGGTCGTCATTGTTGAGAGTGCCTGTAACACCAGCCTTGGTAAGATATACCTTGGCAAGCATACCCTCTGCGCAATAGTAGTCCATATGACCATTGGTGAGTTTCTGCTTAGGCATGATCTCCATAGCCTTCTCGAGAGTCATGATGATATACTCGTAGACATCAGCCTTAGCCACCTTCCTACAGGTTTTGTATTCGCCTGAAGCGAGCACATCAGAAGTATTGTGTATGATGGGCACGTCGCCGAATGAACGTACGAGATAGAAATAAGCCATGGCTTTCCAGATAAGACACTCGCCTTGACACTGGCGAATAGTGGCTTCAGATGCACTGGCACCACCAAGGGCTTGATAAACGGTATTGGAATGACCGATTACAGCCCATAGAGAATAAGACATTTTTACCAAGTCCTCGTCGGTACCATTTACAGAGAAGTTGAGGTATGGGCTGCTGCCCCAGTACATATTGCCTGACATCACCTCACCCATTTTGATGAAGCCACGCTGGAAGTCATACCAGGGCGAATTGTACAGGTAGTTGACACCCGACACACATGCAGCGTCTGAACTATAGTAGTTGTCCAGGTTGTAGTTGTCCTCTACAGGACGATCCAGGAAGTCGTCACAAGATGTCATGGCGAATCCAAGCATCGCTGCACAAGCTAAATATTTGATATTCTTGAGTTTCATTGTAAATCAAGTTTATTGTTAAATTGTTTAGAACGCTACATTTAGTCCGAAAGAGAATGATGTTGGTGAAGGATAACGTCCGTTGTCCAAACCATACACATTAGAACTTGTTGTAGAAACACCAATTTCTGGATCATAACCGTCATATCCGGTGATGGTCAGCAGGTTGGTGGCATTAAGAGTCATGCGGAGATTGGTGAGACCGAGCTTCTTGATAAGCTTCTTGTCGAAGGTATAACCAAGTGTGATGCTCTTGAGTCGCACATAACTGCCATCCTCAATAAATCTGTCGCTCCATGCGTCATTATCGCTTGGGTCGTTGATAGATGCTCTTGGATATGCTGCATCTGGGTTAGCCACAACCACATTGGTCACGTCATAGATCCAGTTGTCGGCCTTCACACCGTCTTTTGGAGTGAGGATAGCATGTCCGCCGCAGTCAGCAAGCTGGTTCTGCCATGCTGAGTTCATGTGAGAAAGCTTCATCTTGGTGTAGTTGCCCACCTTGTTGCCAAGAGAACCATTGATGAATACTGTCAGGTCGAAATTCTTGTATGTGAATGTGTTGTTCCAACCGAATGTCCATTTAGGCATTGGAGAACCGATATTGGTTTTGTCATTTTCGTCGATCACACCGTCACCGTTAACGTCTACAATCTTCACGTCACCAGGATAGATAGTGTTTTTAGGATTGTACTTGCTTGGGTCGGTATTCCAAGACTTTGTTCCATCTGCATTAGTTACAATAGGGTTGTTCTGGTTGCGGAGGTCTACAGGAGAGTTGAGGATATCCTCAAAACTTGTGTAGACACCTGCTGTCTTATATCCATAGAAATTATAGAGAGACTCACCCTCTGCAGAACGTGTTACCACATCGGTCCACTGACCATAACCTACGAGAGCATTACCACCGGCAAGACTCTTGATCTTGTTTGAGTTGTGAGAGAAGTTTACGTCTGTAGACCAAGAGAAGTTCTTGGTGTGGATAGGACGTGCAGCCACTGTGAATTCAACACCAGTATTTTCGATGTCGCCATAGTTACCCCATGGTGCTGCAAGAGCTGAAGAACCATTTCCGCCTGTACCCATGATAGAAGGCAAGGTGAGTGGCATGAGCATGTCCTTAGACATTTTCTTATACCAGTCAAAGGTGAATGAGAGGTCGCCACCGAAGAAACCGAGGTCGAGACCTATGTTCCACTGCTCCTGTGTTTCCCATTTGATGTCAAGGTTAGCCATGTTGGCAGGACGATAAGCCATGCCGAGCCCTGTGTCCATAGTAGACATAGCAGAACCCCACTTATAACTACCGATATCAGAGTTACCAGTCTGTCCCCATCCGATGCGGAGTTTACCATTTGACAACCATGTTAAGTCTTTGAGGAAAGCCTCATTGTTGAAGCGCCATGCACCTGCGAAAGAATGGAATGAAGCCCAACGCTTGTTAGGACCGAAGTTAGAGCTACCATCACGACGGAAGGTGTAGGTGAGCAGGTAACGGTCGTCATAGTTGTAAGTTTCACGTGTGAAGAAAGAAGCCATGGCAGAAGAGTTGAAGCCAACACCTATCTGTGGGTCACCATCGCCGAGAGCAGGATTGTGGATAGCATCGTTAGGCAGGTTGGTATTATATACAGATACATAATCCCAACTGCTCTCCCAGCACTCCTGACCGAGCATGGCAGTAACATGATGCTTTCCGAAAGACTCGCTCCATGTCAGATAGTTCTTTAATGTCCAATATGTGCTTGAGTTCTTCTGTACTCGTGCGTTGTTGTTGTCACGTACCCATGTGCCAAGGTCTATTTTGGGTTCGTATGTGCTACCCTTTGACCAACTGAGATCCCAACCGAACTCTGTGTGCAGAGTGAGGTTCTTCATAAAACTTATTTCTGTGAAGATAGAACCATTCAGTTTCTGGCGGTCGAGAAGTATCTCATTGAGCATCGCCATGGCTATTGGGTTAGGACTGGTAAATCCTTCCTTGGAAACGCTTGAATAGCCACCATCGATATTATAAATCTGAATATCTGGAGGAGTAACCAATGAATACCGGATGATACCTTCCTCAGAATCAGCGAGTTTAAGGTTATCAGAAGTAGATGTATAAGAAGCATTGAAACCAAGTTTCAACCATGGTTTGAGTTTAGCATCGAGGTTGGCACGCATACCATAGCGCTCAAACTCAGAACCGATAATGGTACCTTCCTGATTCATATAGTTGGCAGACACATAGTACTGCACATTGTCGGTACCACCCTGGGCAGAGATCTGGTGATTGTGCTGCCATGCTGTCTGGAAGATAGCATCCTGCCAGTTGGTACCCTTGCCCAATACAGATGGGTCAGAATACATTGGGTCAGCACTGCTTTTGGTTATCTCATACTGGTCAACGAGAGTGTTGTAGTATGTAGCAAACTCGCGGAGGTTCATCATGTCAATGCGCTTCATCTGGCGAGACATGGTGACGCTACCATCATAAGTGAACTTGGCTTCGCCGCTCTTACCACGCTTTGTTGTGATGAGCACAACACCATTAGCACCCTGAGCACCATAGATGGCGGTGGCGGAAGCATCCTTGAGAATTTCCATGCTTACGATGTCACCGGGGTTCAAAGTAGCCAGAGGAGAGATGGTAGAAACGGAACCATTGCCTAGACGATCACCCAGACCGAAGTCGGAACCACTCTTACCACCACCCTGGAAGATCACACCGTCTACAACGTATAGAGGCTCAGCACCAGCATTGATGGTAGCCTGACCACGTACTCGGATAGACTGGCTTGAACCAGGAGCACCAGATGTGGCATAGGTGGTAACACCAGCTACACGACCCTGGAAAGCCTGGTCGATATTGGTGATGTTTCCCTCTGACAACGCATCGGCATTGAGGGTTGTGGACGCACCGGCAAGGTCTGATTTCTTCATCTTACCATAACCCACTACCACAGTCTCTTCGAGCATGTGGGCATCGGCCTGAAGAGTTACATTTACCTTTGTACGGCCTGCAAGTTTTACATCCTGTGGCTTGCATCCTACGTATGAGATACTCAGAGTGGCATTGGCATTCTTTACCTTAATGCTGAAATTGCCATCACCGTCGGTGGCAACACCATTCTGTGTACCTTTTTCGCGAACTGTTGCGCCGAGCACAGGCCCCATCTCATCACTGACAGTACCGGTAACCTGTACCTGTGCCATCACTGTTGCAGAGAAGAGCATGAGCAGCGCCAACAACGCATACTTGATGCTGAAACATTTTTCAGTCTTCATAGCAAAAAAGTTTTAGTTAGTAATAAAAAATTGTATTTAATAATTGTTATAATTCAAGTTCTGATTGCAAAAGTACTGCAAAAACTCATAAAGAAAACATATTATCTTATCTTATTATGATACTTATTTGCAAATAATTAAAATAATTTCTGTTGTATTATACTAATTTGTCAATATATGATACTAATATTTTGCCATAGAGAGCAAACTAACGAGGTATGCGTTCCAATTTATGGCTATTTCGTTGGATGCATAGCTACCTACATGATCTTGGTAACACTCGTCGGGAGAGTCTGCATAAGCAGGCACATATTCTGCATCTTGCTTGCCGCTATTGGCACCCCCAGCCAAGAAACCAGGCATAGGGTCTGCAACTCCATCTGCCGCCGATATCCTCTGGTGTGGGTTCATAACCCTTTGTGTGCCAAAACCAGTTACATAGCAGTAGCCCGTGGCATTGCGACCAAAGAGATGGTCGAGGGCTGTGAGGGCTGCACGGCGATACTTGTCATCGCCACTCAAGGCATGCTCATACATAAGGGCTATGCCTCGGCCAGCACACATCTCTGAGTTGCTTCCCCATACAAAGTCTGATGCTTTATTGCCAAACACCGAATGATAGCATGACTGCGCCAATGCAGAGATGTCAGCATTGCAAAACTCCTTAAGCGACTCTTTCACCTTATTAATATATATAGCCATTGTTTGGGCATCACATGTTTTGAGTATTTCCTGGTTTAACCATTGGTGTATGGCCAGTCCCGACACATCACCCCATGTAGGCATAGCGTATTTGGTAGGCACGAAAAGTCTTGCTACAGCAAGATAACTGCTTTGGTGTGTGGTGAGATAAAGTTCTGTGGCTGCCCAGAAGAACTCGTCGCCAGTTTGCTTATCATCATACATGCCTGTAAACACATCTGGGTCATATTTATCATTATTGCCAGGCTGGTCGTAGATCACATTGGGGTTTTTCACTGCCCATGCGTATGCTCTCTCAGCAGCATCTACAGCCTCACGGCAGAAGGATTGATATGACGGATATTGTGCATAAATCCTGGCTGCCAATGCCATGGTGGCTGCAAAGTCGAGAGCAGCCTGAGTGCTCTTCTGCACCACATACCTCGGTTGTGCACATTCTTTTGGCATCACAAATCCCTCAAAGTTGGGAGTGGTAAGCTTATGATAAACACCTCCATCCTCGGGGTCTTGCATGGTCATCATCCATTTGATGTTATACATAACCTCATCCAACAGGTCGGCAACACCATTGCCTGACTCGGGAATATTCACATCCATGGCATCAAAATAGTCTTTGTTCAACTGGTATGCCTGGAGCATCATGCCGATGGTAAATGCCGAATTGACTATATATTTATTATAGTCGCCTGCATCATACCATCCTCCGAGAGATGAGATGACAGTGCCAGCAGGACGGGAGGCCGATGCGGCAGAGGGATGCACGATAACCTTATTGTCGGGATGAGCCATGGGGCGTGCATAAGCGCCTGCATATTTCTCTTCGATAGGCATGGCAGTGCGCTGCAGATAGAATGCCTTGAGTGCTGCCGCAGCCACCTCATTATTAGGATTTTGGCTGATTATAACCTGCTGGCTATGCTTGCCAGCATAAAGGGTATAGGTGCCTGGAGTGGTGATGCGTGAGAAGTCTACCTGCCTGCGCACCTTGTCGTTGAATGGCGACTTGATGGCAATATTGGCCTTGCCGCTCCACACCTTGCGACCCTTGGCATCCTTGATCACAAAAGACTTGGCTTTCACCTGTGGTTCGATAACTGCAATCTTCTCTTCGTTGGCTCCATATCCCACCTGATTTACCTTTATGGGATTTTGGGCAATAGCCCCTCCTGCCACTACCGACAGGAGGACTGAACATATTACGTGTTTCATATCGTTAGTATGATTATTGGCAACATATTATCCCATCACCACTTCCACTGTATGTTCACCGGGAGCAGCCTTGATGATATGGCCATCGATGGGTTGGCCATCAACGGTTATTGATTTCACACCCTTTTGCACTCCGTTAGGATTCTTGACGATGATATGGAATATGGTGTCGCGTATCACCCTCTTGACCTTATACTCCTTGAGGGTCTGCGGAATACATGGGTCTATGGCAATACCATCGTAGGTGGGCTGAATGCCGAGAATAAACTGGGTGATGGTATACCAGTTCCATGCCGCAGTGCCCGTGAGCCATGAGTTTTTGCCCTCTCCTGGTTTGGCAGCATCCTTGCCTGCCACCATCTGGCAATAAACATACGGTTCCACCTTGTGCAACTGTTGGTCTTTGATCCATGCCGGACAAATCTTGGTATAGTGTTCCCATGCATCGTTGCCACGTCCGGCCACAGTCTCGCCAATAATCACCCATGGGTTGTTATGGCAGAAGATACCTGCATTCTCCTTATATCCAGCAGGATATGATGATATCTCTCCCATCTCTACATGATATGTGGTATAAGCAGGATTATTGAGCACCATGCCATGCTCGCAGTCAAGATAGCGTTTGCATGAGTCGAGGGCCTTGTCTACCATACCTTCTTCGATACCGATGCCCGCCATGGTGCAGAATCCCTGCGACTCTATGAATATCTTTCCCTCTTCATTCTCGTTGGAACCAATCTTGTTGCCATAGAAATCATAGGCTCTGAGATACCATTCGCCATCCCATCCATGCTTCTTGACAGATTCTATCATATCATCGATGCATTTCTGCGCGCGCTGAGCCTCAGCCTCATGCCCCTTAACTTGCTGACACAGTTCCACATACTGCTTGCCGCAGAACACGAAGAGTCCGGCAATCATTAGCGACTCAGCCTTGGAACCCACAGAGTTATTCTCGGTGGTCTGAAACGACTCGTTAGGATCCCATGAGAAGCAGTTGAGATTGAGGCAGTCATTCCAATCGGCACGTCCTATGAGCGGCAGGGCATGCGGTCCGAGATTTTCCACCACATGATTGAAGGATATGCGCAGATGCTCCATGAGGGTAACCTCTGAGCCCGGCTGGTTATCCCAGGGCACCATCTCGTCGAGTATTGAGAAGTCGCCAGTCTCCTTGATATAAGCCACTGTACCGAAGATGAGCCACATAGGGTCGTCATTGAAACCGCCTCCTATGTCATTATTTCCTCGTTTGGTGAGAGGTTGGTACTGATGATAGCATCCTCCATCAGGGAATTGTGTGGATGCTATATCGATGATTCGCTCTCTGGCTCTTGCCGGCACCTGATGCACAAATCCCACGAGGTCTTGGTTGGAGTCGCGGAATCCCATGCCGCGCCCCACTCCACTTTCGAAGAAAGAGGCAGAACGTGAGAAATTGAATGTTATCATGCACTGATACTGATTCCAGATGTTTACCATGCGGTCGAGTCTCTCATCGCCAGAAGAAACTACATATTTGTCAAGCAGGTCGTCCCACATCTTGTGCAGTTCGTCAAAAGCCTCATCCACAGCCTGCACTGTAGAGAAGCGCTTTATGGTTTGGCGTGCTTTCTGCTTGTTTACAAGTGTCACATCTGAGTCTTGCGATGAGATAAGTTCGCCTTTATGCTTGCGCTCTATATCCTCGGCAGAGAATTTCTCATCCTGCTCATTCTCCACATATCCAAGTAAGAAGATATAATCACGGCTTTCGCCCGGAGCCAGTGTCACCTCTATATAATGTGATGCTATGGGGCTCCATCCGTGGGCTACAGAGTTGGCGGGCTTACCCTGCATGACGCACTGGGGATTGGCAAACTCGTTATAAAGACCCACAAACGACTCTCGGTCGGTGTCGAAACCCTGTATATTGGCATTGCTCACCGCATAATAGGCATAATGGTTGCGACGCTCCTTATATTCGGTCTTGTGATAGATCACGGCACCATCTATCTCCACCTCGCCTGTCGACCAGTTGCGCTGGAAGTTCTCCATGTCGGTGGCGGCATTCCATAAGCACCATTCAGCAAACGAGAATAGTTTGATGCTCTTTTCCTTGTCTGAATTATTGGTCAGTGTAACCTTCTGCACCTCTGCCCATGTCTTGAGGGGTACAAAGAAGAGCACGCTGGCCTCTATACCGTTTTTGCTTCCTGTGATACGCGTATAGTTCATTCCATGCCGGCACTCGTATGAGTCGAGAGGAGTCTTACATGGTTTCCATCCTGGGTTCCATACGGTACCATTGTCATTGATATAGAAATAGCGTCCGCCGTTGTCCATGGGCACACCATTGTATCTGTATCTGGTAATGCGGCGAAATTTCGCATCTTTGTAGAAGTTGTATCCACCTGCGGTGTTGCTTATAAGACCAAAGAAATCCTCGTTTCCCAGATAGTTGATCCATGGGAACGGTGTGGCTGGTTGTGTAATCACATACTCTCTGGCCTTGTCGTCAAAATAGCCGTAAGTTGTTGTTTCCATAATAATGTCAAGATATTAGTGGTAAGTATTCTATTATTTCTTTTGTTGGGATTGTGTTATTATATCAGTTCTTTTTCAGTTTCTTGAGCAGATAGTCCTGCCATTCGTCCCACTGCTCCTGATACCAGAAGTGGGCTGTTTTCTGATATGGCGATAGGGTCTTGTCTCCTCCTGCCACGTTATAAGTACCGTATGCAGTGGTTGGTGGCACCACATTGTCGTTATATCCGAAACTGAAATACCCAGGCACGGTGATTCGGCGCGCAAAGTTGACACCATCATAATACCTTGTCTGCTCCACTATCCTCTTGTCAGCATTGTCAATGGGCAGACCTGTTTTCTCATTATAATAATAATGTGGCCACCCGCATGCCACCTTTTTAAAGGCTGCCTCATAATCGCACATGGCGGCATGCACGGCTCCATAGCATGATACACGTTTGTCGAGGGCTGTAGTGGCGAGAGTGAGGAAACCACCCTGCGACGAACCCGTAACGGCGAGGTTCTCACCATCCCACACAGACTTGAGGGCCATGGGACCTGTCTTGTCGGTATTGTCGGCGAGTGAGGCTATAAAGTCGATGGCTCTCACACATCCTGTGATTACATGCTTATAGTAGTTGACCTCGCGGTTATAGATGCCATGCAGCCAGTATTCGGCAAGGGCTGCAGAGAAGAGGTTGTCATAATACTCTTGTTCCTTGATTACAGGAATGCCGTGTATGCCTATCTCCAGCACTATCACTCCTTTCTTGGCCATCCACTGGTCGCCGGTGTATGGTCGCACTCCTGCTCCTGGCACCCTCAGCATTGCTGGGTAGCGTCCTGGTTTGGCCGGCACGTTGAGAATGCCATACACACGTCTGCCCCAACGGTCATTTTGGAATGACACATGATAGGTGTTTACCTCTGCTGTCGACCTCTCAGGCAGGTATTGCATAGTAGGTTCAAGGGCTGTCCATCGGGCTTCTTCAAGGGTTTTGGCCCAGAAAGCATCAAAGTCGGAGGGGCATTGTGCGGTTGGTTTGATCTTTTCAGGAGATACAGCCACTGCACACCATGCCTCATAGTCTTTGCCTCCAACATGTGCCACAACCTTCAGTTTGTAAAATCCCGGAGTGCTCATCTTGCCAGTTATCTTGGTGATGCCGGTCTTAAGAGTCATGCTGTCTTTAACCTCCGGATACATCTCCGGCCCCATCTCATAACTGATGCGGGCATTGTCTACCAAGGTGCCCGACTTGAACACACTAACAGTGTATACAATCTTTTCACCGGTCTTGTAATTCCAGTCCTTATGATCTGGAGCGATGGTCACGATGATATTGCTGCCGATAATCTGTGCTACAGACCTCGATGGCAGCAATATCATAACTAACAACTCAATTACTACTACTATTTGTTTCATATTACTGTATTTTTATATCGTTAGTATTTGCTACACCTTAATTATATATGATATTATATATTACAGATGTGTAAACATATCACATTATTTTCCTGTGAACTTGCGGATTACATTTAGTGTGGAATAATCTACGGCAAACACTGAATTGAGTCCCTGTTCCTCCTGTGCGGGGTCGCAGACATAGTCATCCCAACGCTGCCATATCGTATTCTTCACATTGGCACTGCCTCCCCATCCCCAGAAGTTGCATCCTGCTATCTGTCCTGTCTGCTTGATTATTGAGAACACATAGTCATAATAGAAATCGCGTCCCTTGGTGGGCGAACCTGGAGTGAAGAGGAAACGGTCGCGTGGATATCCGAACTCTTCCAACACGAGTGGTCTTTTGCGAAAAGTGCTTTCTCCCTCAAGTGGGGTATTGATGGTTTGGTATGCTTCTTGAATATATGCGAGTGTAGAGTCGCATGCCGCCTTCACATTGTCTACTATAGGGTCGGGAGCATGTTCTGCTATTGTCTTATCGGCATCGTAGTTTTGGTTAAATTTGCCTATCCATCCCCAGTTGTTTGGCCAGATATGAATGCACACATAGTCTATGCATGGCAGTGTATGTATGGCACGGAAGAGAGACAGGCTCTCTTCGCATCCGTGCTTTCCTTCCGACCCTGTAGTTACCAGATGGTTGGGGTCGAGACTCTTAATCAGTTTTGATTGTTCGTCTATCCACTCCACGAATTTAGTGCGGTGCAGGCTGTCATTTACAAAGCATCGTGGTTCGTTGGCTATCTCCCATGCCATAATGGCTTTCGACTCTCTGTATGGTTTGCCTGTGATGCTGTTGGTGCGTGTCACTATGTTTCTCACATGATTGGCAGCCAGGGCTTTGGCCTCATCGTTGAGTATGAAATTGCCTACATATTGCATATACTCCCACCAACCATCAATAGTAGGCACAGGTGTACGGTCGAAATGTTTCATCTTGCCCGACCCGTCGGAACTCATCACGTCGCCCTTGAATCCTACCCAGTCGAGATAAGCACCATATCCTCCAGACCATTCCCATGCATTGTTGAAATAGAGCACCACCTTCATATTGCGCTTTTCTATTTCTGCCATCAGATAATCGAGTCCTACGAGTAGGTCTTGGTCATACACCCCTGGCTGTGTCTGCAACTTGGGGGCTATATGGCTTGGAATGCTATCGCGTCCGTCGCCTCCCACCAATACTCTCACATTGTCTATGCCCAGGGCCACCAAGTCGTCGAGTTCTTTATTCAGTCGCTGTCTGTTGCCTCCCTTGCCTTCACTGGCGAGTATGGCTCCATACCACATGTTGGTGCCCACATATCTGTATTCGTGGTCACCGATATAGAAGCGCCCGTCTCTGACGGTCACAAAATCGTCATTCTCATTGTCGGCATTTGCCACACCCAATGCGAGGACAAATACCAATAACAGTGTTATTCTCTTAGTCATTGGAAAATAGATCTTTTAGTTGGCTGCAAAGATAGTCTATTTCTGACTATGAGAATAACACTATATTATCTCATCGTAATACAATTTACACAATTACATGTTTCTTGTGGTAGTTCTCGCGGAATTCAGAAGGTGTGCACCCTCTTCGCTTCTTGAATATCCTGTTGAAATTGGATATATTATTAAATCCGCACTGATAACAAATCTCCACGATGGTCATGGTGCTGTCGGCAAGCATTCGTGCGGCATGCCCGAGCCTCACGTCGATGATATACTCTGATATTGTCTTGGCTGTGCGCAGTTTAAAGAAGCGGCTGAATGCCGTTGGTGTCATCGACGCCAAGTCTGCCAACTCCTGCAGTCTTATCTCCTCTCTGAAGTTTTTGTCTATATAGTGTTTCACCTTGTTCACCCTTCGGCTGTCTATGGTCACATCAGCATGCGAGAATGAACTGGTGGCCAGGGTGTGGTAGTCATCAGTGAGCGACAGTTCATACATCAGTTCCATAAACTTTATTACGCTGTAGAATCCTGGTTGGGCATTCACCAGTTCGTTTATGCGGTCATAAACATGCATGATGGCTTTCATGCCGAAGGCCACTCCCACCTCGGCACGTTCTATCAGTTCGGCCAATGGTTTCATGTGTGTCTTGCCGAGGAAATCAGAGGAGAAGAGTTCTCTTGAGAAGTGGATTGTAATCTCTCTGATGTCTGGCGACACACAATCATACTGCTCCCATGTATGCTCGAGTCCTCCACCCATCATCACGAGGTCGTAGTCGCCGAGAATCTCTATATTATCCCCAACGATGCGCCTGTTGCCTCTGCAGTTTTCCACGAAATTGATTTCCATCTCGTCATGCTTATGCAGCGGATAGGTGTGCTGTTTCTTATGTCGCTCCACGAGATGATAGCAGTCTTTCTCTGTGAGGCGCGTAATCTCTGTCATCACATCCATACCTTCACTCCTATATTAAAATGTTGCTGTTTAGGGTTGTCGATGATTACCTGTGCTTTGCCGTTGAAGGCATTCATCTCTATAGTCCGCTTGTCGGTGCCCATGGGTTGCTCGGGGCTCTGCCATGCGGGGTCACCATTGCCGAAACCGATAATCTGTGCGTCGCCCTCTATGGTTATGGTAATCTTGTTGCATGCATCGGGCACCATCCTGCCCTTGCTGTCGGCCAGTGATATGTCTGCCACCACCACATGGTCGCTGGTACTCTTGCCCTTGTCACTTCTCTCCACAATGGCTTTTGCTGCCTTGCCCGTCGTTTCGATGGTGCGTGTTATCTTGCGTCCGTTGCGGTATCCCACTGCCTTTATCTTGCCTGGCGCATAGGTGGCTTCCCACTCTATATGTCCATATCGTGGCATGGTCTTGCGACCCAGTTTTTTCCCGTTTACGGTTAGTTCCACCTCATCACAATTGGAGTATACCCATATCTTCACTTTCTCTCCCTCATGGCCCTGTAGGTTCCAGTGTGGCAGTATATGCAGTATGTCTTCATCTGTCCACCATGCCTTTAGATAGTAAGCCTCATCTTTGGCAAAGCCACAATAGTCGAGAATGCCGAACTGCGATCCTGTGGCTGGGAACTTGAGTGGGTTGGGCTCACCTCGATAGTCAAATCCTGTCCAGAAGCAGCATCCTGCGGCCCATGGCCTCTCAGCATAGAATCGCCATCCGCGCTCTATGCGGTTGTAGCAACTGTCTTTCTCATCGGCCACACGGTTGAGTGCTGGCATCCATCGTCCTTGCGGGTCGTCATAGTAGACGCCTCTGGTGCCGCATCCCGTGGTTTCTTCTGAGCCAAAACATCTGCGCTGGGGATATTTCTTGCGGTGCTTATCCACGGGGTTTTGCATTATATAGTTATACCCCGCCACGTCTACGGGCACTTCCACCGTTGGACCTCCACTGGTGGCAAACGACATCTCTCTCGATGGGTCAAAACGGTGGCACCATTCTCTCATGGCTTCGGCTATCTTCTCTCCCTTAGGGCTCCATTCTATGCCCCACTCCTCATTGCCCACACTCCAGAGGATAACAGAGGGATGGCGACGTGCGCGCTCTATGGTGCGGCGCAACTGATTTTTTTGATAATCACTGATGCCCGAGAGGCGGTTTTCCTCCACCACCATCATTCCCAACGAGTCGCATATATCAAGCAAAGCCTGCGATGATGGGTTGTGCGAAGCCCTATAGGTATTGCATCCCAATTCTTTTAGTTTTTTTATCCTATATGCAATAACGTCGTCGGGTATGGCTGCCCCCACACCTGCATGGTCTTGGTGCATGTTCACTCCCTGTATCTTCAGCGGTTGACCATTGAGAATGAGTCCGCGATCTTTGTCAAACACCACCTCACGTATGCCCACTTTCACACTCTTGGCATCTATGGTATCTCCCTTGTCGTTGATAACCTTGGCTATGAGGGTATAGAGATAAGGTTGCGCCGGACTCCACATCTTGGGACTGTTAACCCTTACACCAAAATTATGTCTATGTGTATATCGGGCCTCCACTATGTGGTCGGTCTTGTCGCACCCTTCTATCACCTTCTGCCCCTCTGCATCTGCAAGGGTATAATGGATTCGGCATCTTGCCGACTTGTTGCCGGCATTGTCGAGCAAGGCATGGATGTTAAGCACTGCATAATTCTGCTTGCGGTTCCATTTGCTCATGGTAACCCACAGTCCGTCGTTGGCTATATGGAGAGGCGCTGTCTTTTCCATCCATACATGGCGATAGATGCCGCCACCTTCATAGAACCATCCTTCTTCCAAGGTGGCATCGGCACGTACGCACACCACATTCTCTTCTCCATAGTTAAGATACTCGCTGATGTCGTGGTATTGCGAGAGATAGCCGCTCTCATCCCTGCCGCAGTAAAAACCGTTTACCCATACTCGACTGTCGCGGAAGATGCCATCGAAGAGCAGCGCTATATGCTTGCCCTCATCTTCCTTGGGTATAAAGAATGTTTTGCGATACCATCCCACCGATGTTTCGGGATATCGGTATCCCACGGTCTTGTAGCCATGAGAGTGGCTGGCTATGCTGTCGTATCCCAATGCCACAACAAAGTCGTGTGGCAGTGTTACGGGGTTCCATTGCGAGTCGTCAAACTTATTGCTGTATGGTCCGGCATTGTGTATGGATGCAGCCTTGGTCAGGTAATTGAAGTATTCGGTGCCGCAGCCAAAGTCTTTGGCAGGGTCGGCAGCATTTCCGAAATGAAATTTCCATCCATGGTCAAAGCATTCTGTCACTCGCTGTGCATAACCATTGGCGGTCATCAGCATCATGGCTACAGCCACTGCTGCCATACGTTCACATCTCTTTATTGCTTGTCTTAGCATAGGTTTTAGTTGTTTGTATTTAAGAATTATTAGTTGTATGATGCAAAGATATAAAAAAAATATTAGTAATTATTCATCAATGACAAAAAAAAACTATATCTTTGCACACAAGATACTTTTTTGTATACGACAAAAGGACTACTGAAAGCAATTATTGACTGAAAATCCATACTGTTATCATGGCAACAAACCATATCCTATCAGTATCAGAAAACAAGGGCACCAACCCGTCTAATAGGTGGAAAGACGAATACTGGCTTATGCTCCTACAGGTATACATGCAAAAGCCAGAGGGCATCAAGCATGCATATAGCCGACCTATGGTCAACCTCAGTCTTGAGATTCATATTTCGCCTGAATACCTCTACGACAAGATGACCATGATACGCAATCTCGACACACCACGCATCAAGCGGCTATGGGAGCGCTATGCCAACAATCCACGACTCTTGGGTGCCACGGTAAAGAAACTGCGTGCCATGGCTGGATTCAATAATGCCAACTCTTTCTATGATGGTGTGGAGGTATGCGAAACCTTTGAGCGCGACTTCCGCCCCACTGATGATGATCCTGAGGTGATACCTGCCATGCTCATCATGATACTCGATTTGTATTTCCGCCTCACTCCTTCCACCATGAACAAAAATACTCCCGAGGTTGTGGAGATGTCAAAACTTCTGGGCATTAATGCCTCCAAGGTGGTAGAGATACTGATGCTCTTCCGTCATCACGATCCTTATTACAAGGAAACGGGCATTGTCTTCCATCCTCTTGCCAATCCATGCATAGAGGTATGGCAACGCTATGGCAATGGGTCGCCCATGGCCCTCGAGGCCTTAGCATGCCAACTGAAACACTATTTCATCAAGTGACTGAACTTTCGCAAGTGAATATTCATTCACCAGGCGACTAATTTATACATTTGATAGCCCGAAAGACTACATCAAAACTTCTGCTCATTGATGACCTTGCCATCATTATCCACCGCACGCCAATGCACAATGTTTCGTGCCTCTGAGGAGATCGTTACTCCGCATTTGGTTACTGTGCGTCCGTCTGCTTCGTAGGGAATGGCATAGCCCTTGGAGTCTATCTGGGCCAAGGCGTTATCTACGGTGTCATCCACTTTCAGTTCGAGGACATAGATGTCGTTCTTGGTCTTGATTACCACATCGGCTCTACCGAGCACGCTCTTCACCTCAGTGTCCACCTTGCTGTTGAGCAAAGAGAACACCACATACATCAGCAACTTGTAGAAAG
>JALFPC010000059.1 GCA_022782305.1 Prevotella sp.
ATTATGAAGTAGGTACAGGGTGGGATAATACATTTGAATACGTTCCTGAATGTATATATAAATTCCTAGAACACGAGAACATCACTACGATAAAGGAACTTCGAGACTATCTCGAAAATAACAATTACACTCTCAAACTTGACGAGTTCGGCTGCTAAATTCTTATGAACACTGATAGTAGAGACTTACTCATGACTTAACTCGACATACACAGAGACTATGTCTGAGAAAAGTCTATAACACTAAAATAGCCCGCCTAAAACTCAATTTTTAGGCGGGCTTTTTCTATCTTTTCAGGCTTCTCGACAATGATAATAATTGCCTGATTCTTGGTATATATGGATACGACTTCTCTTAGAGGGTACAGTTATATACCTTCTAAGAGAAAATTCATAAAATATTGATATATAAATGATTAGTAAATCAAATCATTTATATCAATATAATATTTTTTATAAAGGTTTCGGGTACGATCATAACCTTTTTCGCAAAGTATGGACCAAATTAGGTTGGTGTTTTGGTTGAGGTACAATTTGGCTCCGATCGTTACAAAATCCGTATATTTCTCAATGATCTCTTTTATCTGACCGGATTCAATAAGATCCTGTACGGAACCAAATTTGTGGAGATGGGATACGAATTTCTCCCACGATTCACGACGAGTGAGTTCATGGAGGTGAGGAGTTGGTTCGTAAATATGAGTAGGTACAGTGATCTCATCTTTAGGGAATTTACGATCCATTTCTTCTTTCAATTCTGGAGTGAGCTTCTTCATCTCTTTCCAGGTGTTTGGCGCAATTCTACGAAATACGCGTACTTCTCCTTTACCATATAACTTTTTAATATTAATATCAAAAAGGGGTATATCATTACTATACATTACACCACTTACTTTACCAACTACACCTTTTCCTACAAAATTAAATACTTTCATTTTCTTAAAATTTATAAAATTAATAATAAAATTTCTTTGTATTCTTCATATTGAGACATTATAGAAAAGTTTACCCAAACATCCATATTTAACAGATATTAACAATAACGTCATGTTGTGTTTTTACAGAGAATGATGTCTCAATAATATTTTTTCAGAAAAAGTAAACTTTTTGCTTCTTCTCAATACAAGCCCCAAAATAATAAATTTTGAGGTAATGAAAGAGTATATAAAAAGTATTGGAAATGATGAAGTTAAAAGATTGAATGAAGGCATTAATGAGTGTATAGGCATAGTGCGCACATTAAGTGAGGGAATCAATCTTAAAGTCTATACCAGCCAGCAAGTATGCGAGATGCTTGGCATCAATGTAAAATTGCTGAGACAGTATCGTTACAACGGCATGCTGTCTTATAGTAGATTCGGTGATAAGTATTGGTACACGCAAAAGGACATTGACGAGTTTATGGAAAACAATAAGCGACCAGCTTTCTGCTGATCGCCTTTATATATTAATAAGGTGTAAAACTAAAACAATGATTATGGCAGAGAAAAAAGAAATGGTTCTTGTCGAAAGACAGATGTGGGAGACGTTGGTTTCAAAAGTTCGAGAGTTAACCCACCAACTCTCAAACTTACAGGAGAAACTCACTGTTTCTCCACAATACTATAGCAATAAGGAGTTGAGAGAATTGCTCAATGTGGAAGAAAAGCTCATTCGCAAGTACCGAGAACAAGGTTTGCTCTCATATTCCAAAGTAGGTGACAAATACTGGTACTCTCAACATGATGTTATAGAGTTCCTGAACAAAAACAGATTTGATGCATTCGCTACCGAAAACGTATGATAACCTTAAAAAATCTCAATAAGTTTGCATGTATCAAATATTCATTGTATCTTTGCATATGGGATTTCTGTAAGGAAGAGGAGTATCCTATTCCTCAAGGAAGAATACTATATGAGAATGGTGATTGGCGTTTTGCGCCTTTTTACTACTAAATATAATGATCAGATAATGATGTTCACTTCTCTAACTCGCTGTATATCAATAACGTTGTAATACTTTAACGAGGATGAATATTGATTAACCCAGATATATCAGTTGCTGCGGGCGATGCATACGTATGACAATGCGCATGTACCGCCCGTGCGTTTTTTAATATCATGCAGTATATGATTAACATAAGCAAGAAACTATTGACGATAGTGGCTATGACCATGACCGTGGCCACAAATAGCGTTGCTGCAGACACCCTTACTGTGGCGATGACAGGAGATATCATGATGGGAACCCTTTTCCCAACACCCGTGCTGCCACCCGAAGACGGCAAGAAACTCTTTGTGGATGTTAAGAACATACTATTAAATGCAGACGTGACAGCCGGAAACCTCGAGGGCACGCTCTGCGACGATGGTACCACCAAGAAGAAACCATCCAAATACTGCTATGCCTTTGAAACACCCTTGCGCTTTGCGCCAAGACTGAAAGAGGTGGGCTTCGATTTCTTGACCATGGCCAACAACCATAGTATGGACTTCGGGTTAAAGGGCCTGGAGTCAACAGAGAAAACCCTCGACGCCATGGGCATAGCATACGCTGGGGTGAGAGGACGACGTAAAGGTGCCGTGGTGACACGAAATGGCGTGAGATACGGATTCTGCGCCTTCGGACATAATGGCTATACCATCAGACATCAGGAACTTGAAACCGCCAAAGCTATCATAGACAGCATCAGAAATAAATGCGACATACTGATAGTCACCTTCCATGGCGGTGCAGAAGGCAAAGACAAGAGCAACCTGCCACAGGGAAGGGAGTATTTTCTTGGTGAGGATAGGGGAGAGCTACGATCCTTTACACATTTCTGCATAGACAATGGTGCCGACATAGTATTTGGACACGGGCCACATGTGGTAAGATGCGTGGAACTATACAAGGGCAGGCTCATAGCCTATAGCCTTGGCAATTTCTGCACACCATACGGGGTTAATATCACAGGCATATCTGGATATGCTCCCGTGCTGGAAGCCAAGATAAGCAAAGACGGACGATTCCTGAAAGGCAAGATACACTCCTTCATACAACAAAGAGGTAAGGGACCACGCAAGGACAATGCCAATATGGTGGCAAAGCAGATGCGCAAACTTACCAATGCCGACATCAAAAACAACAAACTGAAGATTGCCGACGATGGCACCATAACGGTGAAATAAGTGCGGCACAGGGTCATTTTTATAATAATAACACAATAAATCACGATTCTCTCCGTTATACATAATGTGCTGAACTATAGGTGGATGATAATAGCTATGCTCGTCATGATGGTCACGAAGGCCAAGGCGCAGTATGATCCGACCTTTTCTCACTACTGGGCACTGGAACCATCATTCAATCCAGCAGCAGTGGGGAAAGAGTCGAAACTGAATATTGCCGTTGACTATGCTATGGCACTCACAGGGTTTGAAAACAATCCTACCACCATGTATGCCGCCGCCGATATGCCCTTCTACTTCATCAAATCATACCACGGAGCAGGAGCGCAGATGCTTAACGACCAGATTGGCCTTTTCTCGCACAAGACCTTTGCATTGCAATATGCCTTTAGACAGAAACTCTTTGGAGGCATGCTCGGAATAGGTGTGCAGGTAGGTATGATAAGCGAAACCTTTGATGGTTCGAAAGTAGACACAGAAACACCAAACGACAATGCTTTCCCGTCGTCGGAAGTAAACGGTTCGGCACTGGATATAGGCGCGGGATTATACTACACTCACCGCCAGTGGTATGTGGGTATCTCGGCCAAACATCTGACCGCTCCAACCATACAATTGGGCGAAAGACAGGATTTTAAGATAGACATGTCGTATTTTTTGACCGCAGGATACAATATTAAACTGAGAAATCCGTTTATATCAATACAACCATCACTCTTGGCACGATATGACGGCACTGCCTATAGGGTGGACATGACAGGAAGGGTTAAGTATACCCACGAGAAAAAAGTGATGTATGCTGGTGCGGCCTATAGTCCCACCAATTCTGTCACGTTTATGGTTGGAGGAATGTTTCACGGAGTGATGCTCGGCTACAGTTATGAACTCTACACATCAGCAATAGAAGCGGGCAATGGCGGACATGAACTCTTTGTGGGCTACCAGATGGATATGAACTTACAGAAAAAAGGACGTAACAAGCATAAAAGTGTGAGATTGCTTTAGAATATGAAAAAGAATGATATTATATCAATGGCATGCCTCTGCATAATGACAGCAGTGCTGACAGCCTGCATGTCGGGAGGCGGCGCATCCATGGCCAGTGGCGGAGAGGTGACCGGGGCCAGCGGAAGACCTTTTACCGAACCTACACCATACGGGATGACCCTCATAAAGCGCGGTCATCTCAAGATGGGTATAGACAAGCAAGATAGCCTTTGGGGAAAGCAAACCCCCATTAAAGATATCTCCGTGGAGGGATTCTGGATGGACGAAACGGAGATTACCAACTCCCAGTACAGGCAGTTTGTTAACTATGTCAGAGACTCTATCATCAGAGAGAGACTCGCAGACCCTGCATACGGTGGCGACGAGACATATAAGATAGAGGAAGACAAGAATGGCGACCCCGTGAAGCCCCATCTCAACTGGAAGAAACCACTGCCACGCAAACCTAATGAGGATGAGCTGAAAGCCATAGAGAGCGTGTATGTAGTACATCCCATAACCGGCGAGAAAATGCTCGACGCTAGTCAGATGAACTACAGATACGAGATTTATGACTATACACAGGCTGCCCTGAGAAAAAACAGACTCAATCCAGAGGAGCGCAACCTCAATACCGATATTACCGTAGACCCCAACCAGCAGGTATGGATTTCAAAGGATACGGCCTATATCGATGACGAGGGAAAGATTGTGAGACAGACCATCAACAGACCACTCTCTGGTCCGTGGGATTTCCTCAATACCTATATAGTGAATATCTATCCCGACACCACATGCTGGGTCAATGACTTCCAGAATGCAGAGAACGAAAACTATATGCGACTCTATTTCTCCAATCCAGCATATAACGACTATCCCGTGGTAGGAGTGACATGGGAGCAGGCAAACGCCTTCTGTGCATGGCGCACCGAGTATCTTCTCAAGGGACTGGGAGCAGCCGCACGCTTCGTGCAGAGATACAGACTGCCTACCGAGGCCGAATGGGAGTATGCAGCAAGAGGCAAAAATCAGAATGAGTTTCCATGGGAGAATGCCGACGTAGCAAGCGGAAAGGGATGCTTCTTTGCCAATTTCAAACCAGACAAAGGAAACTATACCAAAGATGGCAACCTCATAACAAGCAAGACGGGCATCTATACAGCAAACAGCAACGGACTCTATGACATGGCAGGCAACGTGGCTGAATGGACGAGCACCATCTATACCGAGGCTGGAGTGGAGTCGATGAATGATATAAATCCGCAACTGCAATACAATGCAGCCAAGGAAGACCCCTACAGACTGAAGACCAAAGTGGTCAAGGGTGGTTCGTGGAAAGACCCCGAGTCATACATACGCTCGGCATGGCGCACGTATGAATATCAGAACCAACCACGCTCATACATCGGTTTTAGATGCGTGAGAAGTCTGGCAAATACAACAAGTGACAAAATGAAAAAAAATAAAAAGTAATGACAGAGTACAGCAAGTTAAACGTGATATACCGTCTGCAGAAATGGCTCGACAGCGTGCCAGGACAGACTTTTCTCAACTACGCATATAGTTGGGGTGCAGCCATCGTTATTCTCGGTACACTCTTTAAACTCACACACCTGCCAGGAGCCAATATCATGCTCTATCTCGGTATGGGTACCGAGGTTATCGTATTCTTCATCTCTGCCTTCGACAGACCTTTCGACAAGACTGCTATTGGCAAAGAACTGCCCACGCATATAAGCGATGAAGATGAAATGCCTGTGGATGAGAATGAGCAGCAAACCGCAGAGAGCGTTCTGCAACCTGGCGGAGTGATTGTATCTGGAGGTGCCCTGGGTGGAAACCTGGGCGGCACAATACTTACAGGTGGCAACGATGGAATGGGCGGTTTTGGCAATTATAGCGACCAGCAGGGGGATGCTTCAGTTGGTGACGCATTACAGACAGGTGGCGCATTACAGACAGGTGGCAATGCTCCCGCTGGCGGCACTGTAGTTATTGGCGGCATTGGCGGTCAGATGGTGCCTCAGCAGGCAGTTAATGACGAGATGCAGGAGGCTACCAATAACTATGTAGAGGAACTCAAGCGCCTCACCGAGATGCTCGGCAAGGTAGCAGAACAGAGTCAACGCCTCACCCGCGACTCTGAAGAGATGGAAAACCTCAATCGCACCCTTACTGGAATATGCAAGGTATATGAAATGCAACTCAAGGGAGCCAGTGCACAAATTGGCACTATCGACCAGATCAATGAGCAGTCGCGCAAGATGGCTGAGCAGATCGGTGAACTCAACAAGATATATGCCCGCATGATTGAAGCCATGACGGCCAACATGAAAGGGAAATAACAAAACGTGATAACACTAATTGGTCAACACACTTAGAGTGAACAGATAATGGCAATAAAGAAAAGACCCGTATCTCCGCGCCAGAAGATGATAAACCTCATGTATGTCGTCCTCATGGCTATGTTGGCACTGAACGTATCTACTGAAGTGCTCAACGGATTCTCTGTGGTGGAGGAGAGCATACTGCGAACCACCGACAATGCATCCAAGGAGAACAACGCTATATATGACGATTTCATCGCGCAGATGAAAGCAAACCCCGCAAAGGTGAAAGCGTGGTTTGACAAAGCTCAGGAGGTGAAACGCATGAGCGACTCACTCTATAATTTCGCTGCAGAACTCAAAGTGGCCATAGTCAAAGAGGCTGACGGCGACGATGGAGATGTCAAGAATATCATTGCCAAGGATGACCTCGAGGCTGCAAGCCAGGTGATGCTTGCTCCGGGCAGGGGAAAGGGAAAGGCTCTATATGATGCCATAAACAATTTCAGAAGTCGGATACTCAACATGGTTACCGACTCGACACAACGCCAGATCATTGGTAGCAACCTAACCACTGAGATACCCAAGGGTGCCAAGACCATGGGCAAGAACTGGCAGGAATATATGTTTGAGGATATGCCTGTGGCAGCAGCCGTGACTCTGTTGTCAAAACTGCAGAGTGACGTGAGATATGCAGAAGGAGAGGTGCTCCATACTCTCGTGTCGAATATTGACCTTAAGGATATAAGGGTTAACTCGCTTAGGGCCTTCGTTATTCCCAACTCGCAGACTATTGTGAGAGGAGATAAGTTCTCTGCTCATATTGTGATGGCCGCCGTAGACACTACGCAGGCTCCCGAGATATATATAGGCAACCAGAAAATGGATCTCAACGACGGCCTCTATGAGAGGATATGTGGGGCAACAGGCGATTTCACCCTTGCTGGATATATGGAAATGGTAAACGGCAACGGTGAAAGGGTGCGCAGAGACTTCTCGCAGAAATATACTGTTGTAGACCCAAGTGCCACAGTGTCTGCCGACCTTATGAACATGCTCTATGCCGGATATAGCAACCCGATAAGTGTCAGCGTGCCAGGTGTGCCACTCAATAAAGTGCAGGCCACCATGACGGGCGGAGTGCTCCAACCCGTGGGACCGGGCAAGTATATTGCACGACCCACTGCCATAGGCAAGGATGTGACCATCACAGTGACTTCTACCAATACAGGCAGGGCGCAGCAGATGGGACAGTTCACCTTCCATGTAAGAAAACTGCCTGATCCTACTGCCTATATAGCTATGAACGACGATCAGGGCAACCCATCGCGTTTCAAGGGTGGCGCACTGAGCAAGGCAAACCTTATGGCTGCCGATGGTATAGGTGCCGCTATCGACGATGGAATACTCGACATCAAATTCAAGGTGCTCAGTTTCGAAACAGTCTTTTTCGACAATATGGGTAACGCCGTTCCTATGGTGAGCGATGGACCCTCATTCTCGGCAAGACAGAAGGACACATTCCGAAAGCTTGCGCGTAGCAAACGCTTCTATGTGTCGAGGGTTACGGCAGTGGGACCGGATGGACTGCAACGCAAGTTGCCCACATCCATGGAAATCATAGTGAAATAAGCATTGATATTGAAATAAATAATGAAACGATATAGGAATATGAAAAGGATTCTTATGATAATGACAGTGGCACTGGTAACCATGACAGCCTCGGCGCAACCAAAGGCCAGAAGGAATGCGGCAGCAAGCAATAAGACACAAGCTGCACAGCAGATGACCCAGCGTGCCAGACTCATGTATCCCACCGCCCTCGACATGCCACAGGACGTTGTATGGAGAAGGGATATATACCGCGAATTGGACCTAAACATAGATGCAAATGCTGGTCTCTACTATCCCGTGGAACCCATTGACAAGCAGTTGAACCTCTTTACATACGTATTCAAACTCGCTCTCAATGGCTATATACCTGTGTATGAATACAGGCTGGATGGCAATGAGGTCTTCAGCGATTCGGCAAAGGTGGCCATGAAAACCATTCTCGACAACTATCACATCTTCTACGAAGAGAAAAATGGTAAGATCAGAGTGGACAACAGCGATATCCCTTCGGCTGAGGTAAAGATGTATTACCTCAAGGAGAGTGCCTATTATGACCAAGCCAATGCCACTTTCCGTCGTAAGGTTATAAGCCTTTGTCCTGTGATGATGAGGGATGATGACTTTGGAGGAGAAGCATCCAAATATCCGCTTTTCTGGGTTAAATACAGCGATCTTGAACCGTTCCTCAACAAGCAGACCGTGATGACCAGCAATCTCAATAATGCTGCCGTTATGACCCTCGACGACTATTTCACCATGAACAGATATGAGGGAAAGATATACAAGACGACAAACATGCTCGGACGTACGCTGGCTCAGTATTGCCAGAATGACTCGGCACTCAAGAAAGAGCAGATGAAGATAGAGGGTGAACTGAAAGCTTTTGAGCAAAACATCTTTGGTGACCAGGCAAAGAAAGACTCGCTCGACAGTATAGCCAATTTAGACCCTAAGGCTGCACGCGAGGCACAAAAGGCTGCCAAAAAGGCCAACAGACGCAACGGACAGAACAGCGCCAAGGTAGACAAACCACGCAAACCGAAAAATCAGTCGGGAGGTGGTACGTCGGCTGCAAGGGTTACAGTAAGGAGGCAGAGACATTAATAAAATAAATAAGAAACTATCATTTTTAATTAATAACAATAGAGTATGAAGAAGATTTTTACCGCAATCGTGTTTGCAGTTGCCCTTGTGGCTGCTACGCCTGCCCATGCCATCAACTGGGGTATCAAGGGCGGTTACAACATCACCAACATGAGTTTCTCAAGTGATGTAATCAAAGATGACAACAAAACGGGATTCTTTATCGGACCTACAGTAAAGTTTGCTATTCCTCTCGTTGGACTGGGCTTCGATGCCGCTGCCTTCTACGACCAGAGAGATGCTGAGATGAATGACAAGACCATCTCGCAGAAGAGCATCAATATCCCAGTGAATTTGCGCTATAATATCGGTCTCGGTAGCATAGCTTCTGTCTATTTTGCTGCTGGCCCACAGTTCAGCTTCAATATCGGCAACAAGAATTATGGACTCGAAAACTCAAACAGCTTCAAGTTTAAGGACAGCAACCTCAGTGTGAACCTCGGTGCAGGCGTTTCGCTCATCAGCCACCTCGAAATCGGTTTCTGCTATAACATCGCTATGGGCAAGACTGGTGAGGCTTCATGGACAGATGCTGCATCTCAACTCTACAAAAAGGATGCCAAGTCCAACGCATGGCAAGTGTCTGCAGCTTATTATTTCTAATCCGTTGATACGGACAGAAAGAATAAGTTAATAGGAGCATAACATTATAATTTTATAATAAAGGAGGGTTCACTTTTAGGGTGCAACCCTCTCTTTGGATATAGACAACGCCATGAGATATGCTGAAGTGATATTGCCCGTACCTTTAGATGCCGTCTTCACTTATTCCATCCCCAATGAGATGGAGCATAAACTGCGTGCAGGCATGAGGGTTAAGGTGCCGTTTGGCAAAACCAAAACCTATTATGGCATAGTGAGAGACATCACCGACAGAGTTCCCGACTTTGTTGACATCAAAGATATCATTGATGTGATAGACACCATGCCTATGGTTACCGACAAGCAGATGAAACTCTGGACGTGGATAGCAGACTATTATATGTCGCCTATTGGCGAAGTATACAAAGCTGCCATGCCTGCTGGCATGAAACTTGAAGGCGGATATAAACCCAAAACGGAAACCTGTATCAAGCTTAATGATAAGTATGCCAACGAGCAGGCCCTGCATATAGTCCTCGATATGCTTGCAAGGTCAAAGAAGCAGTTGACTACCTTTACAGCCTTTCTCGAACTCTCTCATTGGGATACCCTTGAGGGTACCACTCTGAGGTCACCATTGGCTGTGGTGACCAAAGAGGAACTGATTAATGCCGCTCATGCCACCACCGCAGTAGTCTCTTCTCTGGTGACTAAAGGATTCATTGTACAGTATGAACGTGAGGTGGGGCGCATCAACGACTCCCGTGAGCCCAATCTCGACAATGTGCAGAAACTGAGCGAGGCACAGCAGACTGCCTACAACCAGATTCTCATGGGATTCATGAAAAAGGATGTGGCGCTACTGCATGGAGTGACATCAAGTGGCAAGACAGAAATCTATATCCATTTAATCAAACGCGAACTCGAACATAAGCGCCAGGTGCTCTATCTTCTGCCCGAGATTGCCCTTACCGTGCAAATGATGGAACGACTGAAGAAGGTGTTTGGTAATAAGCTGGGCATCTATCACTCCAAATATTCCGATGCAGAGAGAGTAGAGATATGGCAGAAGCAACTGTCAAGTCAACCGTATGATATCATCCTTGGCGCGAGGTCGGCGGTACTGCTACCGTTTACCAATCTCGGACTCGTCATCGTGGATGAAGAGCACGAAGGGTCTTATAAGCAGCAAGACCCGATGCCACGCTATCATGCCCGTAGTGCTGCCATCATTCTGGCCAGTATGTTTGGTGCCAAGACACTGCTCGGATCGGCCACACCATGCATAGAAACCTATCATAATGCCCAAAAGGGCAAGTATGCATTAGTGTCGCTAAAGACAAGATTCAAGGATGTGGCCATGCCAGAGATAAGGGTTATAGACATCAAAGACAGACAGCACCGCAAGTTGATGAATGGTCCCTTTTCCTTCGACCTCATCACTCATATCAATGATGCCCTCAAGCAGCGGCAGCAGGTCATGCTCTTCCAAAACAGACGAGGTTTTGCACCTATGATTGAGTGCAACCAGTGCGGATGGGTACCCAAATGCAAATACTGCGATGTGAGCCTAACCCTGCATAAAACAACCAACCAGTTGACGTGCCACTATTGTGGCTTCACCTATTCGGTGCCGGAGAAATGCCCATGCTGCGAAGGTAAAGAGCTCAAGAGTCGCGGTTACGGAACAGAGAAGATTGAGGATGCTGTGTGCAATCTCTTTCCCGAAGCAAGGGTAGCACGTATGGACTTAGACACCACACGTACGAGAAATGCCTATGAGCGTATCATCGATGATTTTGCCGCCCATCGTACCGACATACTCATCGGAACGCAGATGATAAGCAAGGGGCTCGACTTTGCCAATGTGGGTGTGGTGGGCATCATCAATGCCGACAGCATGCTCTCATATCCCGACTTCAGAGCCTACGAACAAGCTTTCATGATGCTGTCGCAAGTGAGCGGAAGGGCAGGACGAAGAGGCAAGCAGGGATTGGTGATATTGCAGACGCGACAACCCGAACTGCCCCTGATATCACAGGTTACCGCCAATGATTATGATGCACTCTATCGCGACCTGGTTGAAGAAAGGGAGATGTTTCATTATCCGCCTTTCTGTCGACTCATATATGTGTATCTCAAGCATAAGGATGATGCCGTGGTGCAGCATGCCGCCCAGGAGATGGGTGTAATGCTCAGACAATGGTTTGGCAATAGGGTGCTCGGACCAGACAAACCGGCAGTGGCAAGGGTCAAGACCATGTCGATACGCAAGTTGCTGCTCAAGCTCGAACCAGGCATTGACCTAAAAAAAGTGCGCACATGCCTCCGTAGTGTACAAGACTCTCTACTGGGGAATGTGCGCTATCACACATTGCAGGTCTACTATGATGTAGACCCACAATGATTGGTTAGTGATTTCTTACCATCACTTAATCATGGAATGTGCTGAATGATAACTGTTGATTATCAGAACTTGAAGTCAACGCCAAGACCGATAACCCTGTTGGTACGTGTAAACGAGTTGGTCACACCCATGGCATCCTCAGCCTTATTATAGTCATCATAGAAGGTCTGGAAATAGGCAGCATTTACCTTTATCTTGTCGGTAACATTATAACCTATGCCGAAACCTGCTGAGAATGAACTGACATTAAACGAGATGTCGTTCATACCCTCGTCGTTGAAATCATACTCGGTGCGCTGCATGCCTGCGCTAACCTCCAATTTCTTGCATATATCATACTCAAGACCAAAGAGATACTCATTGCTGTCGCCGAGCATGTTTTTAGTATACTGCTTGGTGTCTACATCAAAAAAATGATGCCAGCCAGCATTGATGCGCAGGGATGGGATGAGAGCATACTGAACACCCACGGTAAGAAGGGCAGGGGAGTCCTCAGCCACCTTCTCGCCATCCTTGAACTTGTTGACTGCCGAGATGAGGCTTGCCTCCTTCACGGTAGACTTGTTCTTCATTCTCATGCGGGTTTTAAACTCATACTTGGCTGCAATGTTGAGACCACCGATCTTATAGTCAACACCAATGATAGGAGCCACACCCCATGCGGTCTGATCGCACATCAGATTGACACCATTGCGATAAGGCTCAAGCATGTTAAGACTGTTCTCGGTGGCCTGTAGGGTCTGCTGGGTTGTCTGCAACTGAGCCAGTTGCTGTGTAAGGGCATCGGGAACGGGCACACCTGCGGCCTCATACTGCGCAATGCCAGCGTTCACCTGTGCGATGCCAGCGTTCACTTGTGCCAAACCACCAGCTATCTGTGTATTGGCACCATCAAGGAACTGGTCGAAGGGCACTGCACCAGCAGCGGTGTTTACCTTTATATTATCCACTTTGACCTTGTACGAAGCACTGCCATAGAGCAGACGCAAACCACCATATACAGAGAGGTTGTCATTGATTTTGTAGGCAGCACCTCCAGTGAAGCCGTAATAATACTGACGACCCTGTATATATGAGTTCATGTCGTAACCAGTGGCACCGAGGGGTGCAAGGCTCTTGGCTATGGCCGCTATAGAAGTTTCAAAGGTAGGGATACCATAATCGAATGTACACTTGCCGCCACCGCCAGTGAGGGCAAAGCCAAACTGATAACTCCATTTTCCTTTGTTGTATGCCAACTGGATAGAAGGGATGATAGGAGCGTCAGCCTCACCCTCAAACTCCTTGAAATACTTTTGGTTGGCGCCAAGAGTCTGTGATGGATTGCTCATGCCCAAAGAATAAAGATTAGACCACGAAGAAACGGTACGGGTCTGGTGTGCATTCTGAATGTTGAGAGACAGGTGCCATCCCTCTTCGAGGAATGCCACTCCTGCGGGGTTGCTATACACTCCGTCGATACCGATGGCGGCATCACGTGCTGGGTTACGGAGAAAAGCTACGTTCTGATTGGTGTTTGTCAACAAACCACCTGCTTGGGTGGTAATAGCTGCCATGGCCATCGCAGCCATGCAGACTGTTCTAAAAAAATTCATCCTAAATAATATTCTTTATTAAATAATTGGCTGCAAAATTACATAATGTGTTCGGGATTTCGGATAAAAGTGTCAACTAATTAGGTTTTGTTAACTATATTAATATCAAAACCTGCACAGATATACTTATTTGTGCAGGCTTTTGTCATAATCTTGCGAACTATCTATATGAATCTATAGTCCCTACTAAATAGTCTATTGCTCTTGTTTATCTTTGTTGAATTCTGGATAGCTTACTCGTGTATGATAAATAGTTTTGAGTTTTTCTATGAGCACAGTTTTTGCGTATGCAATATCTCGGAATGTGATAGGACATTCCTTGAAGAATCCCTGTGCCACTATGCTGTCGATGATATTGTCAACGAGTTGTCGTATAGACTTCTCTGTATAGTCGGGCAGTGAGCGTGATGCCGCTTCCACTGAGTCGGCCATCATGAGTATGGCCTGCTCTCGTGTGAATGGATTTGGACCGGGATATGTAAAGAGGAGTTCGTCCACATTGTCATCTGGGTTTTCGTTCTTATATTTTACAAAGAAGTATTTCGCTTTGCCCTGCCCATGGTGAGTGCTTATAAATCCTCTTATTATCTCTGGCAGGTCATACTTATCGGCAATCTTCAGTCCCTCTGTCACATGGCTGATGATGATCTGTGCACTGTCTATATACGACATGCCCTCGTGGGGGTTGATGCCCCGTTGGTTTTCGGTGAAATAAACGGGGTTTGACATCTTGCCTATGTCATGATAGAGGGCACCTGTTCTCACGAGTTGGCTCTTGGCCCCTATCTTATTGGCTATCTCTGCTGCCAGGTTGCCCACCTGTATGGAATGTTGGAAGGTGCCGGGCGCCACCTCGCTGAGTTTTCGCAATATCGGGTTGTTGGTATTTGATAATTCGATGAGTGTGATATCCGAGATAAATCCAAAGGCTTTTTCTATCACGTAAAGTAGAGGATATGCAAACAGCAGAAGTATGCCATTGATGATTAGGTAGTTATAGTTGCTCCAGTCAAATTCGCTCATTGTGGTGTTCATCATCTCCACGGCCATCTCCATGAGCATGGCTGCCAGGGTTACCACAATGGCGGTTTTGAATAGTTGCGAGCGGTATTGCAGTTCGCGCAATGAATATATTGCCGCCATGCCTGCCACTGTTTCTATAATTATGAAATCGAAAGGGTGCTGTAGCATGCACGAGCACAGCAGAATGAGTGTGATATGTGTGATAAAAGCGGTTCGTGAGTCCATGAATATTCTTATGAATATGGGCACCATGGCATACGGCACCATATACACATGTCCGAAAGAGTTTCTTACCATCAGCGAAGTCATCACGAAGAAGATGATGATGAGCGAATAGAGCATGGCTATACTTCGTGCCTTTTCGAAATAATCCTTCCTAAACAGGGTTAGATAGATGGTGAAGCATATTACCAGAATGCTTACAAACAGCGACTCGCCCAAGAGAGACAAGCCAATCTGCGAACTGTTTTGGTTGCGCTTCTCATTCTCTTTTTCAAACGATAGCAGGATGCGGGCGGTGGTCTCGTCTATCACCTCTCCTCTGTCCACGATCTTTTGTCCTTTCTGCACCACTCCGCTGGCCAGTGGTATGCTGTTTATCATGTCGTTGAGGCTTGAGGTGCTGCGCTCCTTGTCGTAGATAAGGTTTGGAGAGATATACTCATTCAGGTTGCATTTCTGAAGTATGGCTCGGTGGGGCTCCAGCAGTTCATCGGCAAAGAGTTTCTCGTATGCGCTCTTTGTAGAGTATATATCCCTGATAGGAATACTTTGTGCTTTCTTGCCGCTCACCACACGTATGTTTCTTGCTGTGTCGCTTGTCAGCTTACTATAGTCTGGCGAACTGATGATGCCCTTCTGATACAGTGAGTGCAATCTGTTTGCAATCACGCTTATATAATCTTTGGGCAGACCAGGAATGCCATTCTGATGGGCCACCACAAACTTCCTTACCATGGCACCCTCCACTTCGTCGTTGTATTCGTAATATGGCTCGTAGGTCTTCAGCAGACTATCTCTTTCTGCCTTTACGGTATTATCAGACTTATATATGGGGAAATCAAAGGGAGCCTTAAAGTCTGAATACTTCCAAAGTTTTCCCGCTTCCACATGATAGAAGGTGCGGCCGTCGCGTGGCAGCACCCAGATAATCAGTGCCACTGTTCCCACCACTATGGCCATGCGTATAAAGAAATCCCTCCATGTGAAGTCGTCTTTTAGTTTAAACTTGCTCATGCTCTTATTGCTTTCTTTTGTCAAACCTGTTATGTTATTTACGAGGAGTTAGCCTTACCGCCAATATCAGCCTATGTGGTTGAATATGCGAGGCGTCTGCCTCTTATAAATCTCTTTGTGATTGCGAAAGTACAAAAAAATGATGAAAACAGCAAATGAAAAGAGCTGTAATGACAAAAAAAGCCCCAACTTTATCTTTTATAGCCCCAATTATTATAATAAAGCCCATAAAAATATGCTTATTCGGAAAAAAGTATTAATTTTGCAACAAAATTTGCAATTTGTTAATAAACGATGGCAGAAAGAAGAGTTAGGGTGCGCTTTGCACCAAGTCCCACAGGGGCATTGCACATAGGCGGCGTACGCACCGCATTGTATAATTATCTGTTTGCTCGTCAGCATGGCGGCGACCTTGTGTTTAGAATTGAAGATACCGACAGCACACGTTTCGTGCCTGGTGCCGAGGAATATATCATCGAGTCTTTCAAGTGGCTTGGCATCCGTTTCGATGAGGGTGTATCCTTTGGCGGCAGTCACGGACCATACCGTCAGAGTGAGCGTCGCGACATATATAAGAAATATGTAGACCAACTCATTGCCAATGGAAAGGCTTATATCGCTTTCGATACTCCTCAGGAACTGGAAGCCAAGCGTAGCGAGACTGCCAACTTCCAGTATGACTCACATACCCGTATGGAGATGCGTAACTCACTCACACTGGGTGCTGAGGAGACCGAGCGACTCATTGCCGATGGGCATCAATATGTGGTTAGATTTAAGATTGAGCCCGGTCAGGCCGTGCATGTAGACGACCTTATCCGCGGCGATGTTAAGATAATGAGCGATATCCTTGATGATAAGGTGCTGTATAAGAGTGCTGATGGACTGCCCACCTATCATCTGGCCAATATCGTGGATGACCACCTCATGGAGATCACCCATGTAATCCGTGGCGAGGAGTGGTTGCCCAGTGCACCCCTTCATGTGCTGCTCTATGAGGCCTTCGGTTGGGCCGACACAATGCCTCGTTTTGCCCATCTCCCATTGCTGCTCAAGCCAGAGGGCAAGGGCAAACTGAGCAAGCGCGATGGCGACCGTCTCGGCTTCCCCGTGTTCCCACTCGAGTGGCATGACCCGAAGACTGGCGAGGTTTCTTCTGGCTATCGTGAGAGCGGCTATTTCCCCGAGGCAGTCATCAACTTCCTCGCATTTCTCGGTTGGAATCCCGGCACAGAACGCGAGATGTATAGTCTCGACGAACTTGTGCCCCTCTTCGATATAACCAAATGCAGCAAGTCGGGTGCCAAGTATGATTATAAGAAAGGAATATGGTTCAACCATGAGTATATCCTGCAGAAGAGCAATGAGGAGATTGCTCGTCTCTTTGCACCTATCGTTGCCGCCCATGGCATCAGTGAGAGCATGGAGCGCGTCACCCTCGTGGTGTCTATGATGAAAGACCGTGTCAACTTTGTCAATGAGTTGTGGCCTCTCTGCTCATTCTTCTTCGTGGCACCCGATACTTACGACGAGAAGACCGCCAAGAAGCGTTGGAAGGAAGATTCTGCGCAGGCGCTCACCGAACTCATCGCCGTGCTTGAGGGTATAGACGATTTCTCTGTTGCCGGTCAGGAGCATGTGGTGGAGCAATGGATAGAATCTAAGGGCTACAAACTTGGCAATATCA
>JALFPC010000061.1 GCA_022782305.1 Prevotella sp.
CTGGTGTGGCGCAGGCACCGCTGAGCATGCTTGACACCATAAACACCATATTGACAAAACCGCCGCAGAACTATTTCAGATTGGTGGGCGCCGTGGAGTTGCCGCCTATTGATGTGGTGCCGCCTATAAGCCATGGATACATTGTGATAGAAGCACAATAGTTGGCAAGGCTCGTCTCGTCGTTCTTGTATATGAAATGGTGGGTGAGCATGTCTACATACTTGTTGGCGAGTTCTTTGCCATACATCTTCTTGATCCTGTCGGTGAGCAGGCGACGATTTAGCCTGATAAAACTCGACTTAGGCAGTTCGCCTATCAGCGTGGCAATGTTTTTGTGTTCCACATTGGCATTGGCATCATATTTGGAACCGGTGGCGGCATTGGCAGCCTCACAATAGTCTGATAAAAACTGCAATCTGGCCAGTGTCTCTCTGTCTTCGGTGTGCTGCTGGCGATAGAGCATAAATGATTTGGCCACATCATAAAACCCTTCACGCATCAACGATACCTCAACCTGATTTTGGATGTCCTCAACGGTGATTCCCTCGTGAATGTTGAGTTTGCTCAATATTCTCGACAAGATGCCCAGGTCTGCAGGCTGTTTGACACTATCGAATGCTTTTACTATCGCATTCATAATCTTGTCTAACGAAAAACGGTCTTTAGTGCCGTCTCTCTTGGTGATGGTGAAGTTCTTAATTTCCATTGCTTGTTGTATGTTTTGGAAAACTTTTAAAACCAATTTTAGAGAAAAGTTTCCCAAAATGGATAACAATTCTATTTATCGGATTATCAAAGTTTGTCTTTTTGAATGATTTTCTTAGTTGCCGCAAAATTACAATTAATTATTCAAACACATGAAGGCATGCACTGTTTTGATATCATTATTATAGATATTTAACATTGGTTACAATAATAAAGATGCCATCGGAACGGTTGTCCCGATGGCATCTTACAGCAATGGATATTTCCTTAAGGTGGGAATTTATAGAACCCACCTTAAGTGATTATTTCAGTAGGTCGGCCACGGCTTTGTATACCACTTCGCCTTCCACGATGTTTAGTCCAGCCTTGAGTGCAGCATCTTCCTCGCATGCCTTTTGCCATCCCTTATCTGCCAGCGCAATCACATATTTGAGTGTGGCATTGGTCAAGGCGAAAGTAGAGGTGTTGGGCACTGCTCCCGGGATGTTGGCCACGCAGTAGTGTATAATGCCGTCCACTTCATACACTGGGTTGCTATGCGTGGTAGGGTGGGAGGTTTCAAAGCATCCGCCCTGGTCTATGGCCACGTCAACGAGCACAGAACCTGGTTCCATCAGTTTGAGCATGTCGCGAGTGATGAGGTGTGGGGCTTTATCGCCAGGCACCAGTACCGAACCGATCACTATGTCGGTGTCGGGCAGTTCCTTGCGTATGTTATGTGCCGATGAATAGAGAGTGTCTACATTTGCAGGCATTGAGAGTGAGAGTTCGCGCAGTCGGGGCAACGATATGTCGGCAATCACCACATTGGCTCCCATGCCTGCTGCCACTCTGGCGGCAGCCTGACCCACTATGCCACCTCCGAGCACCAGCACCTTTACAGGTTTCACTCCAGGCACTCCGCAGATGAGTTTGCCCTTGCCGCCCTTTGTCTTCTGAAGGAAATAAGCGCCGTTGATGGTGGCCATGCGTCCTGCCACCTCGCTCATGGGAATGAGCAGAGGCAGTGCCCCGTCTTTGGTCTGCACTGTTTCGTATGCCAGGCATACACCTTTGCTTGCTATCATCGCTTTGGTCAGTTCAAGGTCGCTGGCAAAATGGAAATATGTAAACACCAGTTGCCCTTTTCTCACCAAAGGATATTCGGACTCTATAGGTTCTTTCACTTTCACAATCATGTCGGCAGTTGCGTATGTCTCCTCAATGGTTGGTGCTATAACCGCGCCGGCAGAAATATAATCCTCGTCAGAGAATCCACTACCTTCGCCTGCAGTATGCTGCACGGTCACGTTATGTCCGCGCTTTACCAATTCTGCCACTCCCGATGGGGTCATGCCCACACGGTTCTCATTGTTTTTGATTTCTTTTGGGACACCTATTCTCATACTATTAAGAATTTAGTTAAACACCTTGGTTACAATAGATCTTTCCGTATTATTCTCACTCGAATAATCATACTGCAAATATAGGATAAATTCATTTTGCCTCAAAGCTTTTTTCTCGTTTTTTTTGCTTTATAATCCATTTTTATTCC
>JALFPC010000083.1 GCA_022782305.1 Prevotella sp.
CATGTTCCCCGACATTAAGAAACTGAGTAAGGCTCAACGAGAGGATTACATGATTATGGATGACCAGTATTTCTCTTTTGAATCTCTCAGTCGTATCTATTCTATAAAAGATGTACTTAGATGCTAATAAGTAGATAGATCATTAATTGATATTCTCGTCCCGCAAGGCCAACGCCCTGCGGGATTTTTGTTTTCGGCATTTCCTAAAAATTCGCTAATTACCAAATTTTCAATGAGTTATATTCCATCGAACTCACGTTAATTATATTTAATTCTTGTGTATAGATGCGCATAATTTTGTTTTTTTTATTACCTTTGTGGTCAAATAAATAAACTAAGAAATGAATCGTTTAAGAAACTTCATAGCGTTTTTTCAACTTTCACGTTGGCTCAAGTATGTCATAGTAGTACTGGTGGGTGTGATATCGGTGGGCTTTCTGGGCGACAACAGTCTGTGGAGCCATTATCAGAATAAGTTGAGAATAAGCGAGTTGCAGCAAGAGATAGACAAATACAATCGTATCAACGATGCAGATCAGCGCACGCTGCGTGAGTTGTCTACCAATCCCAAGGCAATTGAGAAGATAGCCCGCGAGCGCTATTTCATGAAGATGGATGATGAAGACATCTTTGTGCTTAGCGATGATCAAAGAACCCCTAATACCCATTCAAATGAAACAGTTGACTAAGGTGGAGAGCATAGTGCTGTTGCTCGGCGCCATACTTATGGTGGCAGGAAGTGCCGCCAACGTGTTTTTTATGCCCTGGGCTCCCTACATGTTTGTGGCAGGCACACTGGCATTTGTGCTTATGCAGTTTAAGCAGAGTTATAAAGGGAGTAATCCCACCATTATGCGCCTGCGCAGCCTGATGATATTCAGCGACATTCTTTTTTTGGTTTCGGCATTCCTTATGGTGGCCAATGTCACCTCGCTGCTCCCCATCGACTATTTGTCGTATCTGAGGTATGTACACAATAACTGGGTGGTGACTCTGCTTATTGGAGCACTGCTGCAACTTTATGTGTCGCACCGCATTGACCGTGAATTGCGTAAGGAAGAAGAAAAAAAAACTAAAAGTGAGGATTAAATATTTAAATAGAATAAATAAATTTCTCTACGTCATGCAAAGATATTACCTTTGCAGGAGCAAAAAACAAATTTACCTAATGTCATATATGAATAGATTCATCTATTTACTCTTTGGAGTAGCATTGCTCTCGTCTTGTGCAGAAACGTATAACGTAGAGGGTTCCACCTCCGTGTCGTCTCTTGATGGTAGCAAACTTTATCTCAAGGCACTCAAAAACAAAGAAATAAAAAATATAGACTCTTGCGAGGTGGTGCATGGCCAGTTTCATTTCTCTGGAGTGCTCGATACAGTGCGCATGGCCACACTCTTTATGGACGACGAGAGCATAATGCCCGTGGTGCTGGAAGAGGGAGCCATAACAGTTAAACTTGACAATGCAAGGCAGAAGGTGGGAGGTACACCACTCAACGACAAACTCTATACCTTTTTAGACAAACACAACCAACTCGAAAACCAGATGGTGGAACTATCGCACAAGCAGAGCCAGATGATGCTTGACGGCATAGAGGAAGATCAGATAAACGAAACTCTGAGCCGCGAGGCCGAAACCATTGCCAAGGAGGAAGACAAACTGGTGACTGATTTCATTGTTGACAATTTCGACAATGTGCTGGGACCGGGCGTCTTCATGATGATTACTTCCAGTTTCAGATATCCTATCCTGACACCACAGATAGAGCATATCATGAGCAAGGCTACAGATACATTCAAGAATGATCCGTATGTAAAGGACTATTATAAGGCAGCCACAGAGAATGAAGCCCGCATGCAGGGTTTAGATCCAGATGGAATGACAGCCCCTGCCCCCGCTTCCGTGGCAGGTGACAATGCCGACTCACTCAATATCGTTGACAACCAGCAATGATGAAAACAGTCATAAAAAACGCCCTAATAGTAAACGAAAACAGGTGTTACCGCGGCATCATCTCAATCGTAGACGATATTATCGATGATATAATAGAATATGGTGATGATGCTGATATTGACAGCAAGGTGGATGAAATAACCCTCGATTCTGATATAGTGATAGATGCCGAGGGTGGTTGTGTGATGCCAGGAGTGATTGACGACCATGTGCATTTCCGTCAGCCAGGGCTCACTGATAAGGCAGACATAGACACAGAGTCGGCGGCAGCAGCAGCGGGGGGAGTGACATCATATTTCGATATGCCCAATACGATACCGCAAACTACTGATATCGAATCGCTTGAAGACAAATTCAGAATGGCAGCCGAGAGTAGTCATGTAAACTATTCTTTCTTCTTTGGAGCCACAAATTCCAATTCTCATCTTTTCCCTTCACTTGACCCGCACCGCATACCGGGCATCAAACTCTTTATGGGTTCAAGCACGGGAAATATGTTAGTAGACAATGACGATGCCCTCGATGATATATTCTCGCATACAGACATGCCCATAATGGTGCATTGCGAAGATACAGATATCATAAGTGCCAACATGGCAAAGGCCAAGGTTCTATATGGCAACGATCCCGACGTGACACACCATCCAGAAATAAGAGATAGAAAATGCTGTATGGAGAGCAGCAGCAGAGCAGTAAGGCTGGCACGCAAACATGGGACACAACTGCATATAGCCCACGTGAGCACCGCCGACGAACTGACCCTCGTAGATACGCCATCTCAGGATGATAATGACGGCATGTGCCGTAGTGAAAGTAATATTACCTTGGAGGCTGTAATAGGTCATCTCTTCTTTGATGACCAAGACTACCAACGACTCGGTACCAAAATCAAAGTGAATCCAGCCATCAAATCGCACGACGATCGCATGGCACTGCTCAAGGCCCTGGCAGAAGGACGCATATCTGTGGTTGCCACAGACCATGCGCCACACCTGCTTGAACAGAAAGAAGGTGGTTGCGCACGTGCCGCCTCGGGCATGCCCATCATACAGTTTTCATTACCCCTCATGCTCTCGCTCACCGATGAGGGCGTCATTGACATCTGCCGCGTGGTACAACTCATGAGCCATAATCCAGCACGTATCTTCGGATTGCGCCAAAGGGGATTTCTGAGAAAAGGCTACAAGGCAGACATCACAATTGTGCGCCGTCAAGAGTGGACACTTGACGAAAGTATGATACTGTCTAAATGTAAATGGAGCCCATTGACAGGACATCAGTTCTCGTGGATGGTAACCCATACCTTGTGCAACGGCCATATCGTGTATGATCAAGGGCGAATAGACCGCACTTATATAGGAGAGCCGCTTGTGTTCAGATAACAACAGCATTCATTACCATGCCATAACCTCGGATTTATGATGCAAAGACATGTGTTTCATTATAATATCAGCCAGCTTGTGCCATACATCAACTGGGTTTATTTCTATCATGCATGGCAACTGAAAGACCCTGCGGAGCAGGAGAGGATAAAGAGCGAGGCCATGGAGCGAATGGAAAAACTTGCCCCATGCTATCGTGTTCATGCCGTGGTGGCAGTGGCAGATGCCTGTTCGGATGGAGATGATATTTTGATATGTTCATCCAAGTGGCGGTTGCCCATGTTGCGACAGCAGATTGTGAGAGGCAATGAGCCTTGCTTGTGCCTGTCAGACTTTGTGCGACCCATGGATGCCCATATACAGCCAACCGATAAAATAGGACTATTTGCCACATCTGTGGATATAGGCATGGAGACTGACTTCTGTTGCGACTCATACGACTGTATGATGACACAACTCATTGCTGACAGATTGGCTGAGGCAGCGGCAGAAAAGATGCATCTCACCGTGCGCACCGACACCAATATTTGGGGATATGCCCCCGATGAGCACCTCACCATACCACAGTTGCATTGCGAAGAGTTTCAGGGTATACGACCCGCCATTGGATATCCCTCTATGCCAGATGCCAGCATCAATTTTCTTATTGACGAGATAATACAATTCAAAGAGATAGGCATACGCCTCACACCATCAGGGGCAATGAAACCCCATGCCAGCGTGAGCGGACTCATCATCAGTCATCCCAAAGCCCGCTATTTTGCTGTGGGCAAGATAGGCAGAGACCAACTAATCGATTATTCACAACGCAGAATGGTGCCCGTGGAGATCATGCAGCGCTTTCTGGCTGCCAATCTTTGATTACCTATGCTAACACCTGTATTGATATCATTGCTCGCAATAGAAATTGCTGTTAGTCTGCTTATCAGCAAATGGGCTCCCATTATGGGCGTGTGGAAGAAGATTTGCTGGATAATGACAGCAGTAATAGTGACTTTTGGTGCCTGGATATGGGCGCAACCAGGATTTGCCCCCGACAATGTATATGTGTTCAATACCTACCTCTTTCTGATAGCAATGATAACCATTGGCAAAATGGTGTATGCCATACCTTTGCTTGTGGGCATCGCCATTGGCAAACGGGCATTGAAAAGGGGGCACTATACTGGCATTGTGCTCATGTGTATGGTGTGGTTGATAGTGGTGTATGGCAGCACACTCGGTTTTAGTCGTCTTGAAGTGAAACATATAACCTATGAGTCGTCTGTTCTGCCCCAGGCCTTCGATGGCTATAAGATAGTGCATTTCTCTGATGCCCATATAGGGTCGTTCAGGGGTAGGAAATCGCTACTTAAGAAATCGGTGGATGCCATTAATGCCCAGCATGCTGACTTGGTGGCCTTTACAGGAGATCTGCAAAACATGTCCTATGACGAGATAGAACCACATAAGCATGTGCTGTCCAGTATTTCTGCACGCGATGGTGTGGTGTCGGTATTGGGTAATCATGATTATGCTGACTATCTTGGCACTCTCTCACCAAAGGAGAAAAGCGAGTATGAGGAGAACACCCGTAACGTGGAGCGCGAGATGGGTTGGCGCCTTTTGCTCAACGAGCATATCGTGATAAGACGCGGCACCGATAGCATAGTGGTGGCGGGCATGGAGAACGATGGCGATGGCAGGCATTTCAAAAGAAAGGGCGACATAGACAAAACCCTTAAGGGTGTAGACAGAGAACAGTTTGTGGTGATGCTCGAGCATGATCCTACATCATGGCAGCGCACCATATTGCCAGACTCACGCTCGCACCTAACCTTGAGCGGACATACCCATGCCATGCAATTAATGCTCTTCGGATGGTCTCCGTCGTCATTGATGTATGACGAATGGGCAGGACTCTTCACTCGTAATGGACGAAGCATTTATGTGTCGAAGGGATGGGGTGCCTTCATACCTTTTCGCATAGGAGCATCCAGAGAGATAGTGGTGATAACACTAAAGAGACAAAAATAACATGATATAAAACATAAGCAATATGAAATACTTTTATCGCATTTATCAGTTGATAATTGCAGTGCCACTTACCGTGGTGTTTACCATTATCACCACATTGTTTGTAGGTGTCGGATGCACGATAGGCAATGGACATTTCTGGGGCTATTTCCCTGGACATATATGGGGATGGTTGATAACCAAACTCTTCCTGCTGCCAGTGAAGGTGGAGGGACGTGAACATCTGGAGAAAAACCAGTCATACGTGTTTGTGGCCAACCATCAGGGAGCCTTCGACATCTTTCTGGTGTATGGCTATCTAAATCGCAATTTCAAGTGGATGATGAAATATCAACTACAGAAAATTCCATTTGTGGGATCTGCCTGCCGCAAGAGTCATCAGATCTTTGTGGACAAGCGTGGCCCCAGCAAGGTGAAAGCCACGTATGAAGCAGCCCGCAAGACACTCAGCCAGGGAAACATGAGCGTAGTGGTGTTTCCAGAAGGAGCACGCACGTTTACCGGTCACATGGGCGTGTTCAAAAAAGGAGCATTTATGCTTGCCGACGAACTGCAGTTGCCTGTGGTGCCACTCACCATCAATGGTGCCTTTAATGTTATGCCACGCATGCGCGACTGGCATTTTGTGAATTGGCATCCACTCTCGCTCACCATCCATCAGCCCATTTATCCTGTGGGCAAGGGAGTGGATAACATACAGGCGGTGATGCACCAAAGTTATGACTCGGTGATGAGCAGTCTGGTTGACGAATATAAGGGATTCAAGGAAAACCCTGACCAATAAGTGCCCTTTGCAAATACTTAGTTATTTTATTCCCCTTTCATTTAAAGCCTTGGTGTATCTGGCAGCATTGGCCAGATGCTCGGTATAGGTGCGTGCAAAGTTGTGGGTGCCCGAGAAATCCTCTTTGGCACACATATAAAGATAGTTGTGCTCTACATGGTTGAGCACTGCATCGATGCCCGCCACCGAAGCCACCTTGATGGGACCAGGAGGGAGACCAGTGTTGACATAAGTATTATATGGGCTTTCCACTTTTAGTTGCTTGTGATAGATGCGCCTGAGTGCGAAATCTTTAAGGGCGAACTTTATTGTCGGGTCAGCCTGCAAGGGCATGTTGGTCTTCAGACGGTTTAGATACATGCCCGCAATCATGGGTTTTTCGCCATTGTTGGCAGTCTCCTCGTCAATGATGCTTGCCAGCGTGGCCACCTCCACAAGGCTCATGCCCATGGCATCGGCTTTCTGCTTGCGCTCGGCAGTCCAAAAAGCATTATGCTCTTTCACCATGCGCTCCATGAGATTGTCTATGCTCATGTTCCAATATACTTCATAGGTGTTGGGTATGAAAAGGGCCGAAACAGTGGCGGTATCATAGCCATATTTGTTAAGATAGATATTGTCTGTCAGAGCCTTGGCAATTTCGGCACTGTCAACCATGAGTTTGCGAGCCAGTAGTGCCGACAACCGTTGCATGGTGCGTGCCTCAGGAATGGTGAGTTGGAGCGCACTCTGCTGCCCGTTCTTGATGCGGCGATAAAGGGTGAAGGCACCCTCATCTGGATTAACGGCATAGCGACCTGTCTTTATTTTGGAACCGAAATCGTTGTGACGTGCCAGTGTTATGAATCCCGACATGCCATGGTGGCTACCTATGGGCCTGAGTTTGGCAAACACCGAATCAATATTGTCATCGCGGTCTATATACACGTATTCTGTGGAGTCATGATGGGTAAATGAGGAAAAGAGATAGTAATAACCCAATGCCATTGCTGCCACCACACAGGCGGCAGCACCATATAGATAAATCTTTGGTGATGGTTTCTTCATATCATTATTGTTTTTATATTTCTGCCGCAAAGGTAATGCTTTTTTGGATAATTGCGCAAATATAACTAATAATTCTTTGGGTAGTTCATTACTTTTGGCTATCTTTGCATAAGATAATCATAAGTTAAGCAAAATATCATCTGCATCTCTACAGAACAACATATTATTTAAATAGAATGAAACTAAGGTTTGCCATACATTACAAGACAAAGTGGGGAGAGAACATGTTGGTAAGCATCTCTTTCTGCGATTCCAAGGGTACAAAGAAAAGCCAGCGTTGGATGATGAATACCACAGACGGAGAGGCATGGACTCTGGATACATCTGCGGTGATAGCACGCCAGGGACATACCCTCACGTTTCAATATCATTATGAGGTGGCAGACGACTGCGGAAATACCATACGCACTGAGCGACTGTCAACACCGCGCTTGTTTATCTTTGATCCATCGCACGACTATTCATTCAATGACAAATGGAAAGAACTGCCACTAAACCATCATCTCTATACTACGGCATTGCAAATACTGCGCCAGCAAACAGACTGCGGCATTAGGGCACTGAGACTGCCATTGTTTAGGCGCACACTCATGTTTCGTGTGGAAGCCCCGCAAATAGAACTTGGGCAGCAATTGGCCATTATTGGCAATCATCCAGCCTTAGGAGGATGGAACATAAGTAGATATGTGCCCATGAGCAATGCTGGAGGGCATGTGTGGATGGTTACCATGAATACCGATGGCATCTCGTTTCCAATAGAATATAAATATGTGGTGATAGACGAGACAACCCACGGCATAACCCAATGGGAGGAAGGCGACAACCGCATGGTGATGAGTCTCGGAGTGGGCGACGGCGGTGTGTCGGTGATCGACGACATGGTGCTGCGCGTGACTGAACGCATGATTAGGGCGGCAGGAGTGGCAGTGCCCGTCTTTTCACTCCGCAGCAGCGAATCGTATGGAGTGGGGGATTTCGGCGACCTCAAACGTATGGTGGACTGGGCTGCCGACACAGGCATGAGGACAATTCAGATATTGCCCGTAAATGATACTACCGCCACACACGGATGGACAGACTCGCATCCATATAATATCATCTCGGCCTTTGCCCTACATCCTCATTATATCGATCTGGAAGAGGCAGGACAACTGAATGACAAAGCGATAATGAATGACTATCGCAAGCGCCGTCAGGAACTCAACCAACAGCCATACAGCGACTATATTGCTGTGGATAGAGTGAAACGATCGTATCTCAAGCAACTCTATGCTGAGCGCAGAGCCTCACTTGCCAAGGATGCCGACTTCAAGGTATTCAAGAACGAAAACAGTTCATGGCTGCTGCCATATTGTGCTTTCTGCATACTACGTGATGATTATGATACTACCGACTATCGAGCCTGGCAGGAATATGCAGTGTATGACCAACAAAAAATACAGGCACTGGCAGACAAACGACACGATGAGACTGAGCAAATATGCTATGAACAATATCTGTTGGATAGGCAATTGAAATCCGCTGCCGACTATGCACGTAGCAAGGGGATAGTGATCATTGGCGACCTGCCCATAAGCATGGCGCGCTACAGCGTTGACACATGGATGCATCCATCCCTCTTCCAACTAAGTGTATGCGTGGGCACACCACCCGACAATAACCAGAATTGCGGTCAGAACTGGGGACTGCCAGCCTATAATTGGGACGGCCATAAGTTAGACGGTTATGACTGGTTCAGACGCCGATTTGCCAAGATGCAACGCTATTTCGATGCAGTGCGCATAGATCATGTGGCAGGCTATTTCCGCACGTGGCAGATTCCTGACACTTCTGTGTATGCCTCGCTGGGACATTATGCACCATCGCTGCCCATGACTGCCGATGAGATCGAATATCTCGGATTGGCATTCCATAAACAGCAATACACCCAACCTTTTATCACCGAAGCAATCATACATAAACTCTTCGGTATGCATGCAAGGTATGTTATCGATACCTATCTCAACGATGCCGGTTATGGACAGTATGCACTGGCCGAGGAGGTGGGCAACCAACGACGCATAATGACAGCCTTTGAAGGTAAGAACGATGAAAACAGTCTGTGGATACGCGACGGACTCATGAGATTGGCTGCCAATGTGCTCTTTGTAGAAGATGAAACCATGAGCGGTATGTATCATCCGCGTCGTGGAGCCGTAGGCACACCTGTATATGCTGCCCTGTCGGCAGAAGAGCAAACTGCATACAGAAATATTTATGACCATTATTTCTATCACAGACATTATGACTATTGGTTGGCAAAAGGTTACGAACATCTATGGGCGCTCACCCAATGCACAGACATGCTACTATGTGCCGAAGATCTTGGAGAGATGCCCGAAAGTAGCCATGATGTGCTCGACCGTCTGAAGATGCTGACACTCGAATTGCAGATGATGCCAAAGACAGATGGTTATGAGTTTGGACATCTCGAGGCCAACCCATACCGCAGCATTGCCACTATTACCACCCACGACATGGAACCTATGAGGCTGTGGTGGGAGAAATATCCCGAAAAGGCGCAGCGATATTATGTGTCGATGCTCCAAAAGGAGGGTAGGGCTCCAGCTGAACTCACCACCACTTTGATGGAAGAAATCATAGCAAGGCACGAATACAGCCCGTCTATGCTGTGCATCATTGCCTTGCAAGACCTGATGGCCATCGACATAACACTACGTGGAAAGAGTCCGCGTGAGGAGCGTATCAATACTCCTGGCGACTCATACAATCAATGGAGATACCGCATGCCTGTTACCATAGAGGTATTGCGCAATGCCACTCCATTCAACAATAAACTCAAGACGATGATAACACGAAGCAGAAGATAATACGAAGCAGAATTTATTTTCCAAAAAGATTATTTATGAAGACACAAAAATTCAAGACTTTCATTTTCGACCTTGATGGTACTTTGCTCAACACACTCAACGACCTGGCCGCAAGCACCAATCATGCGCTACTCACCAACGGGATGGCAAAGAGGAGCATAGATGAGGTGCGCCAGTTTGTGGGCAATGGTGTGCGCCTGCTAATAGAACGGGCTGTGGAACCAGGCACCGACAAGGCTACCATCGACCGTGTATTTGCGGATTTCAAGACCCATTACATGCATCATTCATTAGACACCACCCGTCCGTATGACGGTATCATGGACATGCTGCATGAACTGCACCACAGGGGCATTCGTATTGCCGTGGTAAGTAACAAACTATATGCTGCTACGCGCGAACTTTGCCACCATTTCTTTGCCGATACCGTGGAGGTGGCAATAGGAGAGAAGGAGGGTATAAGGCGCAAGCCCAGTCCCGACACAGTGATTGAAGCCATGCTGGAGTTGGGAGTAGACAAGGCTGATGCTGTATATGTAGGCGACAGCGATGTAGACATAGCCACAGCAAAAAACTGCGGTATTCCCTGCATCTCTGTATTGTGGGGATTTCGCGACAAAGATTTCCTAATAGAGCACGGAGCGCAAACATTTGTCAGCCACCCGTCAGAACTATTGGAATTCTGTTGATATGACAAAAGTGATGCCCATCTTCTTCAGATAATACCGAAAAGAGTATTGCTGCCTTTATGATGCTTTACTGTATGCTTTGCAGTCGCGCAATGTATTTGCCCAATATATCGAATTCGATGTTTACCACCGAACCAACAGATATATCGCAGAAGTTGGTATGCTCGAGAGTATAAGGAATGATGGCCACCTGAAAAGAGTTTTCTTTAGGGTTGCACACTGTGAGCGACACGCCGTTTACGGTCACGCTACCCTTGTCAACGGTAAAATATCCGTGTTTGGCCATCTCCTTGCTATATGGATACTCGAAAGTGAAATAATGGCTTCCGTCAGCATCTTCAACCTTAGTACATGTGGCAGTCTGGTCCACATGTCCTTGCACGATATGTCCGTCGAGTCGTCCGTTCATGAGCATAGATCGCTCTACGTTCACTTTGTCGCCTACTTTGAGCAGTCCGAGGTTGCTGCGGTCGAGGGTTTCCTTCATTGCTGTCACCACATAGCAATCTCCGCTGATGCTCACCACAGTAAGGCATACTCCATTGTGTGCCACGCTCTGGTCTATTTTGAGTTCTGAAGTGAACGAGCATGAGAGTGTGAAATCGATATTCTCTCTGTCTTTTCTTATTGCCTTTACTGTTGCGAATTCTTCTATTATACCAGAAAACATAAGTGTAGGGATATAAAGTTGTATGTATTGATTGTATGTATTGAAAAAAAAAGGGCCACACCATTGATGTGATGAAAACTCCTTATGACAAGATTTGAGTGCGCTCATATCGCTGTAATCCACCAGCATTTCAATGCTACCTAAAGGTATGTGGCCCGCCATTGACATGAGAAGCTGTCTCGGTTTTCGATTTTTATGATGAGTATCCCGATCTAAACGGTGCAGCCCTGTATATCAAGTGCAAAGATACGTAATTACTCTGACTCTTGCAAGTTTTTATCGTTTTTTTTCTTTTGTTCCCGATATTTGCTTGGTGTCAGGTCCATTAGCTGTTGAATAATACCACATGAAATGTGGTGTTGATATTTGATATCATTTCAATGCTTTGATAACATAGCTGTTGCCGTTGGTGTCTAATCTGACCACATATATTCCCTTGGCGTTACCCTGCATGCTGATGATACGTTGGTCACCAGGTTGTGCAGTTCCCAGCAGGTGGTCGCTTACACATTTGCCGTCGGCAGAGAAGATGCGCAGTCGGCTTTGGGCGCATGCTTTTGCATATCTCACCATTATCTGCGATCCCTCTATTCTCACTTCTCCGTCAAAGGATTCTGCTGTTGAGATGCTGTTGCCTCCTGCTTTATTTATTGCCATCACCAATCCACCGAAAGCGTCTATCTTGCCGTATCCCCAACTGTTGTCACCATCATTGCCAATGGTGCCTGTGTGCTCATCCTGTCGTGCAGATGCAATGGCTATCTCTCTGATATCTTCTGGAGTGAGGTTTGGGTTTGCCTGCAACCAAGTGGCCACTATGCCCGTTACGAGTGGTGCCGACATGGATGTGCCCTGCATATATCCATAGGAATATGAGCGTGTGTCGTCGTTGAAGGTGTATGCCACAGGAATCATGCCCGTACCGTCATATTTGTTGAGTGCCGAGATGATATAGCATCCAGGAGCTGCAATCTCTGGTTTCACACGACCGTCGGCTGTTGGACCATAACTTGAGAAAGAACTGATCTCGCCAATTGTTTCTGCCAGTTGCCCTGTGCCTCCATTCTCCACCGAAAACTCATTTCTCGTGGTATAAGCTCCCACCGTCAAGATACGCTTGGCAGTACCTCCAATTTCAGCAATTGTTGACTCTCCATTAGGATTACAGTATCCTTCTATATCGTTGGATGTCAGTCCTGCATACACATTGTCTGCCCAAATATCCACTTTGCCCTTGCTTTTTGGAGTGATGGTTATCACCACGTTTTTGTTTTTTTTCAATCCTGTCAAGTTGGATGTTATCAGCACATGGCGTTTGTTATTATTCGGGTTTATTTCATGTGATATATTGATTGTTCCCACGCAACTGGTGCTCAGTTTGATATCCGCAGTCTGCTGTTCAGATGGGTATACGGTGGTAAAGTCAGACTCGCTTTTTGTTGAAGTGTCGTATATAGACAGTGCCACTTCATAGTCCATGCCCTCTTCTCCCCAGATATCAATCTCGTGACCTGTAAACATGGTGGATGGTCCGGCCTTGAAGAATATGCATGACTTGAGAGGTTTGTCGCTATTTCCGTCAAATGATTTTTCTATATGGAATTTGTCAGCTCTATGGTTGCCTGCCGACCCCACAATGAGTCGTCCCTCTTTCTGCATAGCATCAGCCATGAGGTCGAAGGGTGAGGTGCCGTCGTGTGGTCCTGCATGTGCGCCGAGGCTTAGGTTTACCACACAAGGCATGCCCATCATCTCTGCATAGTCATAGATATAGGCTATGGCATTGGATATGTTTACGTTGTCTCTCGACGATTCGCCCATGCTCACCAGCACGATGTCGGCATCGGGAGCAGCACCATTGAGAGCACCAGCATTGAAAGGGTCTCTCCCAGCTGCAATGGCCGTCACGTGAGTACCGTGAGAGTTGCCTGTGATGTCTGCCTGCGCTGTGTTGAGTTTCTCGTATGAGTCTATCTCAATGCCGTATCCGTATTTTTCAGGTGCTGTAAACACTCCTTGTTCGGGTGTTGACTGCTCCCATACTCGTTTTATTCGGCAATTACCATCTTTATCCTTAAATGCTGCATGAGTATAGTCGAAGCCAGCATCCACGATGCCAATCACCACCCCCTTGCCGGTATAAGAAGCAAAGCCGTTGTATCCGCTATTTACCTTTGTAGCGCCAGCCTCTTCTGTGGCCATATCGAGGTTTTGGTTCACTTTTGCCGATGTTTGTATATATTGCACCGAGGCAATCTCAGCCACCTTGGCAATCATGCTTGCATCAATACGGATGGTGGCATATTGTCCCGCCATGGCAATCACCTTGCCCCCCAATTGTTGTATATCGTCAGGATCAAAGTCATCGCTCACTTTTATATATGCCGAGATGGTGGCAGGGTATGCCGATATGTTGGCACTGGCAGCCTCAAATCCCCTCACAGCATTTAAAGAGCGTGGAGAGAGTTTATGCTGTTTAGCCATGTAGTGAGCAGAGCCATTATTCTGTGCTTGTGCCTGTGCCTGCATGTAGCTGAGGCATGCGAGTGTAGATATGGCGATATAATATTTTAATCTGTTCATGTCTTTTTATAGATAATCCTATAGTCTGATTTTGTTATATTTTTATCTTATAGCCACTTTCTTGGTAAACACCTTTCCATTGCAGATGGCTTTCACTATATAAACGCCGCGTGGCAAGGGTGAGAGGTTGCTCATTGTCTTGCCTGTCATATCGTATACTGAATAGTTGTCGGCATCCACTGATATCTTGCCCTCGCTGATTGATATACCAATCTCCTTATGGTCGTTGGTAGCATCGTGAATAGCATTGCATCCCCCCTGCTCAGCATTGCTGCCGAGTTTTGTTTCTATGCTGTTAAACACCTCGTGGCCTACAAAGTCATTGGCTTTATATCCACCGATATATGCTACAATATTGATATCTTCGGCCACTGCTGTGGTGGTCACGTCGGCCTCTGTATATCCACTCTGTGTGAGCATGGCATTGGTCCATCCCGATGCGCGGTAGGCTTCAGGCAGTGTGAATGTCTTATTCCATGTTATTGTGCTACCGGCCTTGGTTTCGTCGGCAGGAATGAGCAGTCCCCATGAATTGCCCGTCAGGCTCTCTCTAAACACCTTGCTGTGGTTATACTGTGTGCCACCGTTGCTCTGTTTGGCTATGAGATTGTCTTGTGTCACCACCACATTGATTAGGTTGTTGTCAGCTGGCAGGTCGTTATGTATGTATGCAGTGAGATCTACTCTCACCTCCCTTGTATCTTTGTTGTATGTGGTGTTGAGTTTGAGCGATGCATATGGTTGTTTGCTGCTCATCTGTTCGAGTGCCCATGCCACATATCCTTCATCCACATTAAACACAGGCACTGCGCTTATAAGTGGCAGAGTGGTGCGGTTTACCATTGCTGCGGGTGCGAAGGTGCTGGTGCTTCCGTAGAAAACAGTATAGTCGAGATCTTCATTTGTAGTAAAGATATCTGGTTGGTATCCAGCATGGTGCATTACCTCTACTACCTTGGCAGAAGTGGTGCTCAGGTCCTTGTTGATAGTGATATGTCCTGTGGGGCAGTTGGGGCAAGCCTGTCCTGTAAATACCTCGAGCAGTTCGCATTTCTCCATATTCTCTGGATAGAAGAACATGGGACTTTCAAATCTGTTGTCTGAAGGGTCGCTATCGGTGGTGCCATTCACATTAGAGATTGTTGCGCTAATTGTTCTGTTGCCCATGCTCTCGCTTTTGAGTTGGCTTATGGTATAGTCGAAGATGTCTCCCTGTGCTATGCTCAGTCCTGTATAACTTGTGGTGGTTTCAGTACCGTTGTTGTTAACAGTCAGGTCGAAACTGGTGATTGTCTCTGTGCCAATGTTAATTATCTGTCCACTATAGTCATAGTTGTTGCCCACCTTGAAATATCCGTCTATGGTGCCAGCCTTAGCCATAAGGTCTTTTGTCTGATAGTCAGACGTGATGAGTCTTATGCATGCTGCTCCGAATCCGTTGCCGTAGATGTCTGTCCATGTGCCGTTGTTGTAGGCATAGCAGTATCCCTTGATGTCGGCGGTGAAATCAGACATGAGCGATTTGTATGATGTGCCAATTGTTTCGTGGTATCCTATATACAGTTCCTCCTCGTCGCCAGTTATGGTATATGGGGTTATATCATACTGCAACCATGATATAGCCTTGGTGATGGTAACTGTTTTCTCTGCTATCAAATCATCTCCAGAAGAATTGTTTAATCTCTTGGTTATGAAGAGAGTAGCACTTTTACCGTCGGTGTTTCTTGAGCCGAATGCAACCTCAATGCCGCTTATTGTTACCCCCTTCATAGCCTGTAACTTGTCGTGGCTGAGCCTAATGGCAAGTCCCTGCTTGTCGGTGCTACCCATTCTAAACATGTTTGTTCTGCCCAGTTCGTCTTTGCAGTATCCAAACTTTGAGGCTGTGGCATTGGTGCAAGCCAAACCAAGAGCCATCATCACGAGTATCAGTTTTCTCATAAATTAAGTATTGTATATTATTAGTCTGTATGGATTAGAGTATATAAATAGTATTTATACTATTCCACTGCAAAAGTACAAAAAATAAATTAAAAAGGTGGAATATTTTTATTATCTTTTGAATTTTATTGGTTATTTCTAACTATTTTATTACTTTTGCACCATCATAACGCTGTTTTGACCTACAGATTTTTCTTTTTTAATAACCAAAATATTTTATTATGACAAAAAATCTACTTAGACTGACAGTTGCCATCATCATGGCTGTATTTGTCAAAGGCGCAGCCTTGGCAGAAACTACCGTATACGGTATCGTATCGGGGTCGCTCAATGATAAGGTGGTAAGTTTCGACTTCGATGCCCTCGACCCAGAGGGTGTCACCACACCCACATTCACCAATGTTCAAGACCTGCCCGACGTGGTAGACGAACTATGTGGAGTGAGCGTAGGCAACTATTTCTATGCCTATTATTACGATGCCAACTACAGTCTCAACTTTGGTACCATCAATTTTTCTACTGGCACTGTTACTTCCATCAACAAGTTTTCAGTTTCCAACTCACCCGAGGTTAGTGCCATGGCATTGGATGCCGAAAGTGGCGAGGTGTATGGTATATCTACAGGTTTCAATGATGAGACAGGCAAGCAGGAGAGCAGACTGGTAAAGGTAAACACTGCCGATGGTAGCACCACAGTATTGCAGACTATGGCCAAACTGAACAATGCCGCCATCGTGTCAGACAATGCTGGTGGCTTCTATCTTTTCGGTTGCAAGCTCAGTTCTTCATTCCAATACTATCCCGTAGTGAAACATGTGGATGCAACAGGTGCTATCACTGACGTGTTCGGCGACCAGTCGATAAAACTCTCTGGCACTACATTCAATTGTGCTTACCGTGCTGCCGACAAGATTTATTATATCACTGGCACTACAGTGTATAACTACGACCCTACCGCCAATACCATGACTAAGACCGGCGTGCTGCCAAATGGAATCTTTGCACTCACGTCAGTGCTTTCATCAGAAGACGGACAGTCGGGAGCTCCTGTACAAAAGTCACGCCTGCTGGTGAGCAAGAAATGGTATGGCGACTTTATGGGCACTGCCGATCCAAACCTCGACATGACCAAGACAGAGTATTTCTACGATACCAACTCACGCCTGGTTCGCTGCATTGAGTCAGGACGTACATACGACACAAACCAATATGAGATGTCGGCATACAATAAATACCAATATGACGACAATGGCAATCTTACCTCATTTCTGCGCTATCAGTATGGCGTTTACGACTATGGCGACATGGCTCTCAAACTACGCTCAGAGGAGACATACGAGTATGATGGCAATGGCAACATGACCAAGAAGGTTACCTCTTCTTATACCTATTTGTACGAGTATGACGAGGCAGGCAACTGTGTAAAGGAAACCATTACCAATGCTGCTGGCAGTGTGATACAGGTTCTCGAATATTCTGATTTCATAGCTCTCAACAAACCAGTATTTGTTGTGTCTACGTGCCCAGAGCATCCAGAATGGACTGGCTATGTCTATGTAGCTGTCCGTACCTACGATGAGAATAATAACCTCACAAGCGAAAACAGATATGTAAACATGGACACACCAGCTCCTTTCATGAAAGAAGCATGGACATACGCCGACGGTATGCTCACACTATATACAAAGGATGAATACAGCAAGACATCGGGAAAACTCGTGTCGCAACTCAAGACCGTATATGAGATCGTCGACGGTAATCCTGACCTCGTGCGCGAAACAACATATACTGCCTATGGCGATAGCGACTGGGCAATGAGCGGACGCCCCTGTGTGTCGGAATATCGCTCTTTCGACGACCAACTCGACAATTGCTTCATGGAATTGGGCATAGTGCCTGTAGAGGATGCCAAGAATACTAACAAGGTGATATTCTCTGTGCCAGCCATGGCATACAACGGGAAATGCCGCATAGACCTCTACCGCAACGGACAGGTTATATACTCCAAGGAGGTGATGGACATTGTTGACGATATGGCTGCACGAGGAGAGGAGTTCACTGGCATGTCGCTCTCTTATATCGACAAGGACCTGCAAAATGGCGACTATGATTATTTCATTCAGCCTATGGTTGGACCATCTACCAGCATCTGGGCTGAGGGTGACGAGGAGACTGTAACCACCGACGATTATGTAGGTTATTTCATCTCTCCAGTGGTAGAGAGCAGTCTCAATATCGAACTTCCTGTCGTTACAAATCTGCACGTTAGCAACGCAAGAAAGAACGAGCACAAAGAGGATATCTTAACCATCTCATGGACTAATCCTGCCGATATGACCGACTATGGTTTCAAGAGCAACGAACTCTATTTCGAAAATATGCAGTTGGCCGAAGCAGACACCACAGATGCTGCATGCACATCTCTCGAGGCCAACTTCTATACCAAGAAGATGAATGTCTTTGTGCTCACACGCTATGTATATGGCAAGGCTATCTCCGACACCCTTGCAGTGGATGTCAACGATGTGCTTGCTGGCATAACCACCGTCAATGGCAATGGCAATGAGATCAGCTTCGATGGCAACACCTTCTCTGTAGCCGGCAATGCCAATATTTCTGTCTATTCTGCCTCTGGTGCCCTCAAGACAAGAGCCAATAATGCTTCTTCTGTGGGCATTGACAACCTGCCTACAGGCGTTTATATCATCTGTGTTGAGCAGAAGGGTAGCAGGGATTTGTATAAGATTACAGTGAAATAAATCACTCTTAATCAAGTCATTAAAAATTTTAATTATATGAAAATTATTCAATCTCTCTTAGCATCCATGGCACTGTTGGCATACGCTGACAATGCCATGGCTGGCAATATAGTGATATCCTCACCAGAGGATTATCAGGTATTGTCATTGTCTCACAATGGTCAGTGGGCCTGCGGTGAGTATATCGACTATTCTAACAAGAGTTATGCTTTCTTGTGGAATCTCGCCAGCGGACATATTCAATTGCTCGGCACTGCCACCGAGTCAGAATGTTGGGCAGTGAGCGACAATGGTATCGTAAGCGGCACCTTCACCACCACAGAAGCTTCAGGAAATGGTTCGGAGTCAAAGGTTCCTGGATATTACAAGGATGGCGCATGGCACATGGTGCAACTGCCACAGGGTTACACTGGTGCCGGTATGGGATTGGCCATCTCGCCCGACGGACATTACATGACTGGTGTGCTCAAGGGCGCCAACTATATCCCATACATTTGGAAAGACGGACAGATATATCGTCAACTCGAAACCAAGAATACGGGTATGCCCTATGCTATCTCGCCCGACGGACAGTCGGCAGCAGGATGGCGCGAACGCGAAAACCGTACACCGTGCATCTGGAATGCTGACGGCACTATCAGCCATATCTCCGACTATGAGTCGCCATGGTCTTATGTGCGCGATTTCACCGGCGACGGCAAAAACGTGGTCTTCTGGGGAGGATGGGAAGATAACATGGAGCATAGCACCCTGAGGGCTATCTACAACCTCGAAACAAAAGAAACAACTCTGGTGCCAACAATCAATAATGGCGACGAACTCGAATTCTTCGATATCACCGACGATTGCATGGTGGTGGGCTCCACAGGTGAACCCATGAGCGTTAACCGTGCCGTGCTCTATCGTGGCAATGGTCTCGAGTATGTTGATGATTATCTTGAATCACTGGGTGTTGACTTCTCTCAGCATAACGTGGCCACCACCGAAGATGGCATCAAGATGATCTTCCGTGCACAGTCTATAAGCGGAGATGGCAAAGTATGGGCATTGCTCTATTACACCGCCGACTATGCCCTCAAGACCATGATAGTAAAGCTCGACCAAAATGCCGATGCTCTGCCTCCTGCCGATGTTGCCGTTTCTCAGGTTGAGGGCCTGCCTTCTGCATGCCTCACATGGAAGGCTCCTCTCGGCGCTTCTGCCATCCAAGGATATAATATCTATAGGAATGATGTGAAGGTGACAGATGCTCCTGTAAACAAATACAAGTATTACGACACAGCAAGCGATTTCGGTACCTATTCCTATAAGGTGGCAGCAGTGTATGAGAATGGCAACGAGATAGTCTCAGACCCCCTTTCCATCACGATGAAACCAAAGGAGATCTCTACTCCACGCATGCTCAATAGTAGACAGAAGGGTTACAATAGTGCACGACTCACATGGCGCAGCCCATTCAGCAATCTCTATACCAATTCCTACACAAAGGGCATGGAGGATAACATCCAGGGATTTGGTGCACAAGCTACCATCTCTGCCTTTGAGGTGGCTGTCAAATTCGATGCCGACGAGATGGCTTGCATACCAAATGGTGAGGTGCGCCAGGTGGCTTTCTATCCTATGGAGCAACAAAACGGAGTGACCATCAATTTATATACACGCGACGCTCAGGGTGCCCTGCAACTGCTTAAGTCAATACCTGTGACACAGCAACTCAACTATCGCGAGCGCAATATCGTGACTCTAACACCTGCTGTGGCAGTGCCAAATGGTGAACTTATCGTGAGTGTGAAAACTGCTATCAAAACAGCCTCAAATAATATGGTGGGAGTAGTTTATGGTTCTTATATTCCTGGCTATTCAGACCTGCTTAGAGCTGAAGGAGAAGAGGATTTCTATTCCTTCTACGAGGCTTCTTCGGCAAGTGGATATCCTTATTTCGCTTCGTGGCCTATTGATGTGATTGTTGCCCCTGCCAATCTCAAGGATGAGAATATTGATGTTATCGATCATTATTCCATCACCGACAATGGAGTGGAGGCAGCTACTGCCACCGATACCTATGCCGACCTGCCAAACCTTTCTGAAGGTGCCCATCAGATTGGAGTGAGTGCCGTGTATGCCAATGGCACCAAGTCAGCGGAAGTGACGATAAACCAGACCATAGCCAATGCCTATCAGCCTGTAAGCAATGTTAAGGTGGCTGCCAATGGACTTACTGCTGCCGATATCTCTTGGGAGGCACCAGTTGATGACGACCTCACACTGATTAGTTATTGCTCGGGCAAAGCTGTGGGTGGCCCTGTTGGTCCTTCTGAAAACAACTATGGACTGATGGCTGCTGCCGAATATGAGGGTAGCCGCATCAAAGCATACGATGGTTATAAGGTAAAGGCAATCAAGTTCTATCCCACCGCAGATGCTTTCTTCACCCTCATCCTTAAGGAAAACGGACAGGAGGTGGCAAACATCGAGGTCGACGACTATGTGCTCAACCAGTGGAATACCATTATGCTTGACACACCCGTCACTGTGGATGCCACATCAAAATATTCATTGATTGTTGACTGTTTCGATGTGGATCCTGGTCTGCCCGCTCTGGCTATTGACGATACCGCACCATTCAGTTATGTCTCTGACCTTTATTCACTCGATGGTGAGAGATGGTCATCCATTCAGGATGCTTCGCTCTATGGCAACTGGATGATAGGGTGGGAGGTAGTATCTCCTGAATCCTCTGACATGCCAATCACAGGGTATGATGTGACCATAGATGGTAGCAAGAAAAACAGTGCGCTCATTGCCGACACTTATTATTCATACGATTTCGGTGCTGAGGATGCTGTACGCCACAGTGCAGTCATTGGAGCCCATTATGCTCTCACTGACCGTATTGTAGAGTCAAAGGCCCAGTGGTTCTATATTGGAACTGCTGCAGGTATAAATGGCCTTTCGGCATCAAATGTAGTATTGCAGCGCAATGCAGACATGCTCATGCTCACTGGTGATGATGTGGATTCTATGCAACTCTATTCTGCTGCTGGAGCCCTTAAAGCATCAGTAAAGGGTAACACCCTTTCTACCGCCCATCTTTCTTCAGGCATTTACATGCTGAAGTATTCAACAGGCGGCAAGACCAAAGTATTGAAGGTAGTAGTTGAATAATCACATAATAAGGGGTGCGGCTGATAGTCGCACCCCTTATTGCATAGAGGTAGGGGTAAACATCTACGAGGTAAGACTAAAAAGAGCAGAAGAAAGAAGAAATCATAGAGAGAAATGTGCAAATGTGCAAATGTTCAGTGGCATAACTTCTTCACACGTAGGTGCGCGTACATTATTATAATAGAGAAGATGCCCCCAACAGAGCAACTAATATTGGCAACGCCAATATAGACTACTACAACAAAGCCACCTTCATATATACCAGAAGGCGGCTTTGTTCTTAACTACATAAAATCATATTACTTCTTCAAATCCTCAGGGATCACGGGCATGGCCCCATTCTGTGTGCAGACATAGGCACTGACGTTCACACCTATGCGATGTGCCTCGGCAATGGGCTTGCCATTGAGGATGGAGGCTACGAACGAGCCAGTGAACGAGTCGCCGGCGCCAATCGTGTCGGCCACCTCCACTTTCGGAGTCTCAAGATAGGACATGGCACCCTTTGAGAACACATAGCTGCCATTGACACCGCAGGTGAGCACGAGCATGTCGAGGTCGTACTTGCCGAGGATGAGCCAGCACTTGTTCTCGAAATCCATTCCGGGATAACCGAACATCCGGCCGATGAGCACCAGTTCCTCGTCGTTAATTTTCAGCACGTTGGCGAGCTTGAGAGACTCCTGGATAATCTCCTTGGAGTAGAAATTCTGACGCAATGTTTACCTTAACAACTACTGTATATACATAGAGCTCTACTCATGCATACAAAATCCTATATATAATATGTACGCGCACCTACGTGTGGAAAGGTTATGCCACTGAACATTTGAACATTTGCACATTTTTATCGTAATAAAATTCAAGTTTCTCAAGTTGAATCAGAGAATAAGAGCAAGCGTTCAAGTCACGCCCCGAAGGGGCAACGAGCACATAGCCCAGGGCATCGCCCTGGGTATGATGAAGCGATGAAGTGCACCCTACCTTTCAGGGCGCAATAGCGGTGGCTGATCTACCCAGGGCGATGCCCTGGGCTATGCGCTTGCTGGGCCTTCAGCCCGCTCCTTAAAC
>JALFPC010000105.1 GCA_022782305.1 Prevotella sp.
TTGCAGACCGCTGGTATGGAAGAACATGATGAGCAGCATGGCGATACCCATGATGGCAGCGCGATGGCGGCTCAGGTCGGCCAGGTCTACCGAAAACCGATGGGACATGGGGGTGAAGATGCTGCCCAATAGTCGCATAAGGATAGAGAGGTGTTTCATGCTATTCGCAATTTTGGTGCAAAAGTACGTCTTTTTCTTTGAAAAAGCCCCTTCTCTGTCGTATTTTTAACAAACTATTGTTCTAAAATCTATAAATAACAATATAGTTTAACTAATGCTGACAGATTTCATCGAAAATAATCCTGTTGCCCATATACTACGTAAAATGTATATTTATAAAAAGCAATTTGATATATATTCACTTGTGAAAGTTCAGTTAATTATTATTAAATATAAAAAGAAATACTGCTAAATACCGAAAAGTTAAGAATTTTTTTGTAATTTTGCCGAGAAGAATGAATGCAATCTTTAGCGATGAGCAACAAACATCTTTGGTACAAAGCGATTATCAATAGCAAATACGATTTTATATTTTTATTAACTATCTTTACTTAATTGCACATGAAGAAAAGATTACTTTTGATGGCTGCATGGGCACTCATGAGCACTTCTGCTTTTGCGCAGGTAGCCGATGGCGAATACTATCTGTATGACGCCGCCACACAGTCGTATCTTTCTCGTGGTAGTTCATGGGGCACCAAGGCCGTTACAAGCAAGTACACTGGTCTGAAGGTTGTATGGAACAGCACAGAAGGAACATTAACATTCCCAGACAACGACCAACGTTTGTTTAAGACCAACGACGATTTTGTCTACACAGACAACACTAGTAACAGTACTGGTTGGACCCTTACTGCCAAGGGCGATGGTTATACCATCCGCTATGGTGCAGAAGGAAAGTACCTCGGCCATGCAGACGGTAGTCTCGACATTGCCCTCACTGATAATGAAGAGGCAGCCATTGTCTGGACATTCTTAACCAAGGAAGGCTATGCCAACACCATCAAGGCAAACGAACTGGCCACCTATCAGAGCATCATCGACGCATGCCATTTCACATTCACTGCTGACCAGTTTATTGAGCAGGTGGGCAAGGCATTCATCAATAAAGACATGACTGAGATGGTGCCAACAGCCCGCTTTAATGGAAGTAAAGGCACATGGACATGGGATCAGGTACGCGAACAAGGCGGACAGCCTGCTTATGGTGTAGACTATGCCGAGGTATGGCAGGCTACAGGCTCTTTCCATCAGACCATCACCGTGCCTTCAGGCCTTTATCGCGTAAGCGTAAACGGTTTTGATCGTGCAACAGGCAATACTAAGTGTGTGACATTGGGCGATGCCGGTTATGAGCCAGTGACTTCAGCCTTTATTGCCAACAATTCAGGTGTAGCTTTAGCTTCTTGGTATAGCGCACAGACCGACGGAACCAATCCTAACAATACGGGTGAGGCTGTAGCCAAATTTAATGAAGACAAGTATAGCAATGAGCTCTATACGTATGTTGGCGAGGATGGTCAGTTGACTCTCACTGTCGCCATTCCTTCTCATGTCGGAAACCATTGGGTTTTGTTTAATAATGTGCAGCTCACTCAGTTGACCGAGCTTAGCGATGATGATGTTGCTGCCCTGTTGGCATCAGTGCCAGAGGGATACATGCAGCAGAGCATAGAAGCAGATCTGGCAGCAGCCAAGACAGCCCTTGAGGGTGAGAAGAGCGTGGCCAACTATAACGCTCTTGCCGCAGCCATTGCTGCAGCCAAAGAGAGCATCTCTGCATACACCGAAGCCAAGACAGGCATAGAGGCAGCAGAGGCATTCCTCAAGCTCAACACTTTTGCCACTGCCGAAGCCATTGATGCTTACAATGCAGCACTTACTCCTTTGAAGGAAGGATATGCAGCACAGACCCTTACCACTGCCGAAGCCAAGAATGTAAAGAGCATCTTCAATTTCAGTGTAAGCGGTTGGCGCTCCAATTCAGGAGTGGTTGGCGACCTGCTGGCATCTGCATGGGATTTCACAAGAGACTCTTGGGATCAGGCTGCATACGTCAACAACTGGTCTGCAGAGGGTGAAACAGATGGTACAGAATTCAAGGTACCATTCGTAGAGGCCTTCGTTAATGGTTCTGACCTCACTGCCCGCACATTGAACGCTACATTGGCAGGACTGAAGCCTAACGGTACCTATAATGTCAATATATGGGCACGCGTGGAGACTACTACCGCTGAGGCTCCTACCGCTGGCAAGATTATGATGAAGGTAGGCGAGGGCACAGCCGTAGACATCGCCGCTGGCACCAAGCATAACGATACCAAACTCTATCTCGATCATTTCACTGCCAAGGGTAATGCCGATGCCGATGGTAACCTCAAGGTTTCTATCGACGTGGCTGAGGGTAGCAACGTTCACTGGTTGTCATTCAAGAATGTAAGTTATGCAGCCATTGAACCCGTTGTTTGCTTCAACTTCAATGACTCTACAGATTTTGCGGTGTCAAATAGTGGTAATGATGGTGATATCGTTACCAGCAAGACATTCACAGCGGCAGAGGGCCAGATGACCTTGTCTGTAAACCGCAGCACAAACTCCACACCTAACCGCTTCTGGAATACCAAGAATGGTAATCAGTTGCGCGTATACGGCGGAAGCTTAGCTTTCGAGGTGCCAGAGGGCAAGACCATCAAGCGTATTGAAATAAACAATGGCAAGTGGAGTGCCGCCAATGCATTTAATGGTGTGGCTGCTGCCAAGGGCGAATGGGAAGGCAACTCCAATTATGTGGTGATGACCGTAGGTGGAAACACCCAGATAAACAAGATTTCTGCCATCATCGAGGATGCCGATGCCAACACCGCAGCATACAAACTGACTTCTGCCAACCTTAATGACGTTAAGGCATTGCCATTCGGCAAGGAGATAGCTATCACCCTCGACTCTGCCGTGGTAACACTCTATTCCGGCAAGGCATATACAATGTATTCATTCATGCAAGACAAGTCGGGTGCCATCACTGCAGACATCAACGTTTCTAACCTCGAATTCTTCGGACAGGACAAGGTGCTCAGCGGCACTCTCAACGCAGCTGTAGATTATGACATGGATCTGGGCTATCAGCTCGTGCTCTCAGAGAATACCGGCACATCGGCAATCACAGTGGCAGAGAAAGACAGTGTAGTGGTGCCTGAAACCATGACCGTGGCAGATGTAGTCAAGAAGGCCGAGTCATTGCGTGCCAAGTATCTGAACCTCAAAAACGTGAAGTATTTTGAAGTGCTCGACAATTGGGGATCTGTAGAAAGCGCATACCTGGTGAATGTAGGAGAAACCAAGAACGATACCATTCCTTTCATGGACCAGTATTATGTGTTGGGCTTTGGCGCTACATCCAAGATAGAATCATTTGCAAGCATCAATGGTTTTGTATGCAGTTATGAAGGAAAGTATGAGTTTAGACCATACGGCGCTTACGAGTCAGTACTCTATCCTGCTGTTGAGGTTGCCAATATCGCAGCCCTCAAGGAAGTAGAAGACGGCAAGGATGTCAAACTCACTCTCAACGATGCTAAGGTAACCGTTTACCAGATGGGTCACATGGGTGTTACCTGCTATCTTGAAGACAACACTGGTGCTGTAGAGCTCGTTGGTAGTCGTGGTGGCGGTTGGAGTCTCAATCCAGAGGCTGAGGATCTGCTCACCGCATTAGGTATCGAGGGCGACAGCATCCGCATTGAGGGTGTGCTCTATGCTTCTCTCACCAATAACTATGGCTCATTGGCACTTTCACTCAACGACAGCACCTGCGCTTCAGAGATAACCAAGACAGAGAATGTGGATGTGGCTCCCACAGTGCTCACCATTCCTGCTGCCAAGGCAAACCTCGACCGCTACAACAGATGCTTCGTGGCAATAGAAAACGTACGCTTCTTTGAGGAGGATTATCAGATGTCTATCTACAATGGCACCGACAGCATTGGTGTATTTGATATGTATGGAACCTTCTATGATGAAGAAGGCATGCCATTCACTCCAGATGTCACCAAGGACTTCAATGTAATAGGTATCCTAATGGATCTTGGCGAGGGCTTTGGCGCTTGCATGCTCCCATTGACATACGAGGAGTTGCCTCCAGCAACTGGCATCATCGATGTTAACGACAGAGAGCAAAACAAGGAGATCAAGGTATGGAATATCAACGGTGTGAGAATAAATGGCGATGTCAAGAATCTCCAGCGTGGTATATACATCATTAATGGCAAGAAGGTTGTCATAAAGTAACCATTGCCTGATAAATCATTTGTTATGCCATGGTTATGGCATGGCAATAAACTCCAAGAGGGTGTGTCAGTATTGGCACACCCTCTGCTGTTGATTGATGATTTGTTTGAATAATATATATAAGCGGACGAAATTATTGTACGTGTGGCCGATAACTATGATTTTTGATAATTAATCATCCCTTTTTTGATAAAAAATATTGCCGAATGAAATAAAATGTTTACCTTTGCAGCCATAGTGGGCGTAGTGTGCCATGACGTGAAAGTGGCATGTTGACTATTGTCTATTACTGAATAACTAAAACAAATAAGGTATGTAATACCATCAAAGCAGAGATGCTCTATTATCTACAACCGAGAATTGAAACAATAATAAATAATAAAAACAATCTATCAAAACAGCAATGAGTAGAAAGAGAAAATTGTTAATTTCATTGGCAATGCTTATGTGCGTGGCTGGAGGTTTTGTGTCCTGTCAGGACGATATAGCCGAGAGCGACCATTATAAGTCTCCCGACTGGTTGAAGGGTAATGCCTATGAAGTGCTACAGCAGGAAGGAAAATACAAGAGCTTCCTCAAAGCTGTAGACTATTCCGACTACCGGCAGGTGGTGGCAGGAAAGACCATAGTTACCGTCATGGCTCCTGATGATGACGCATTCGCATCATTCCTCGCCAAGAAGGGCTATTCCAGTGTGGATGATCTTTACAATAAAGATCCCAAGTATCTTAACCAATTGGTGGGTTACCATCTCATGTACTATGCCTACAACTGGGACAAGATGGTTAACTTCCGCCCCGATGCTGGCGATGCTGCCACCGAAGAGCAGAAGCAGAAGTGGGCGGGCTATTACTACAAGCACCGCACACGTAGCATACAACCTGTGGAGGAACTGAGGGTTAAGCTCACGCCAAACGCAAGCAGCGACACCCTTGTAAATGTATACCACTACGAGCGCTATCTGCCCATATTCTCAAACAAGTTGTTTGAAACCAAGGGAATAGATGCAGCATACAACTACCAGTATTTCTTCCCAGAGACAAAATGGAACGGCAAGACAGGTGACAAAGGTGGTTTCAATGTTTGTAATGCAGAGGTGCTGGACCAAGATCATGTGGTGACTGACAATGGTTATCTCTATCACGTGAGCCAGGTAATCGAACCTCTTGGCACCATCTATGATGCAATGAAAGACAATCCCAACTATTCTAAGTTCTTAGGTCTCTACGACAGCTATTCCACTTACGTCGAGGCATCTGCAGACATCAACAAGTCATTGGGATATGTGGCATACGTGCATAACCATGGCGACCTGCCTCCTATTGCCCGTGAGTGGCCATACAACTCATGGACAGCAATGGAGAAACTCGACAAGGACGGTTATAATGTCTTTGCTCCATCCAACATCGCCATGGACAAGTTCTTTACCACATACTGGAGCAAGGAAGGTGGATATGAGACTCTCGAAGACCTCGACCCACTCATTATCAAGTATTTCCTATATCAGTCATTCTCTGCTGACAACTTCCTCGTGTTCCCCGAGGAGATAAAAAATGGTACCGCACTCACCTCATTCGCTACACCTATTAATATAGATCCCGACAAGGTGACCGACCGTAAGGTGTGCAACAATGGTCTGTTCTACGGTATGGACAACATGGATGCTCCTGCCATCTTCTCATCAGTGGTAGGCCCAGCATTCAAGGATACCACATATCAGTGCTATCTCTATGCCCTCGACCGCGCATCAGTATTACTGTCGTTGGCATCCAACAAGACAGAGTTCGTAACCCTCATGCCAAGCAACCTGCAGTTTGCCAATACCGAACCTGCCATCCGTCTCTATGAGACCACCTCGGGCAAGGAATTGCAGCAGTACAGCAGCGATGCTGGAGCATTCGTGGAGATGGGATCAGGTGCCATGTCAAATATCGTAAACATGCACTATGCACAGAATATCGCCGAGTTGCCAACTACAGGAGTGAAGGTAGTGCCTGCCAGCATCGCCTACAACTACTGGTTTGTGAAAGATGGCAAGATAACCACCAATGCTCTCTTCAACGAGCAACTCGAACCTACATACACCGGTTCACCCTATGTAGACCTCCATCCATTGTCTGACAATGGAAAGAGCTGGAGCAATGGCAACTCATATTCTTATGATGCCACCGCCATCTTCGAGGCAGCATCGGGCGATGGACTGGCACACCGATTTGCAGTATGTAACGACAAGAACTACTGCTATTACATGTTTGCACAGTTGCTGCAGAAAGCAGGTCTCATCGAAGGCGACGGCATATCTTCAAGTATCGCATTCCCAGGCGACCGATTCTTCGTGTTCGTGCCAACCAACGAGGCAATCATCAACAACCTCAAGGATATACCAGGTGCCAACAAACTATCGGTGAAAGACGGTGCACTCTCAGGCTCTCCATCTACATCACAGAAGGCACAGTTGGCCAACTACCTGCGCTCTTACTTCGCCTGCTCCACACTCAACTCCTTTACACAATACCCATATCTGGGTTCCACTACCAAAGGAGAGTTCAATACGACAGGTGCCAGCAAGCTTGTGGTGGAAGAAGATGGCAAGAATTTATTCGTACGCTTTGGCGACTCAGACCATAAGGTGGCTGTAAGTGCCACTTACGACTGTCTGCCTTTCGCCTTCAGCGATGGTGGTTTCCATCTCATCGACGGTATTTTGAAATGATAAATGCGACAGAATATGAAGAAGATCAATAATATCGCAATGATAACAAGGTTGGCGCTGCTTTCCATGATGCTATGCCTCACGGCCATTCATGCCAGCGCCCAACAGAAAGTGATAACAGGTACGGTGACTGAGATGCTCGGAAAGAGCAAGACTCCAATCATCGGTGCCAACGTCGTTTTGGTTAACACCCAAAACCGTTATATCAAGGGTGCTGTAACCGACATGGATGGTAACTATACCCTGCAGGTGCCAGCCAATGCTGGCAAACTCAAAATTAGAGTTTCGTATATCGGCATGCAGACACAGACAGTAAACTACACCGGTCAGTCGGTGCAGAACTTCCTGTTGTCTAGTTCCGACAGCAAAACACTCAAAGAGGTTACCATCACATCACGCCGCGTAGACCGCATGGGCGTTTCCAAACTCGAGCAGACATCTTCTCTCCAGACCCTTCAGGTGTCGGAGATTGTAGAGCAGACCCCAGTAGGTTCTATCGAGGAGGCTCTTCAGGGACAGATCTCTGGTCTTGATATCAACCTTGGCGGTGACCCTGGTGCTCGCAGTTCAATCCGTATCCGTGGTACCAGCACCCTCGATGGCGATGCCGAACCTCTCATCGTGGTAGACGGTGTGCCCTATGATACTGAAATATCTGAGGGATTCAGTTTCCAGACTGCTAACGAGGAGGACTTCGGTGCACTGCTGAATATCGCACCATCCAATATCGAAAGTATCGACGTATTGAAAGACGCTTCCGCTACTGCCATCTATGGTTCAAAGGGTGCTAATGGTGTGCTCCTCATCAACACCAAACGTGGTGCAAGGGGAAAAACCAATTTCACCTTCTCTACCAAGTTTACAGTAAAGAAAGAACCAAAGTCAATTCCTCTGCTCAACGGCGGACAGTATACTTCCCTCATGCAGGATGAATTCTGGAATGCAGCTAACTCAAAGGGTATCGGTTCAGCCACCAACGAATTGGACAAACTCTTCAATAGCAGCGAGATCAACTATGATCCCACATACAAGTATTACGACGAGTATAACTGCGATACCGATTGGCTCGATGCAGTGAAGCAGGATGCCTATGTCACCGACAACAACTTCTCAATGAGCGGTGGTGGAGAAAAGGCTACATACCGTTTCGCTCTCGGTTACTACAACGAGCAGGGTACCACCAAAGGTACGGGACTAACCCGTTTCTCTTCACAGTTGAAGATTACCTACAACTTCTCCGACCGTCTGAGAGTGCATACCGACTTCTCGTTCACAAATACAGACAAGGATGCCAACGTGCTCGACAACGCACGCTCCATGGCCATGAAGAAGATGCCAAACCTCAGCCCATATTGGATTGACGACGAGACAGGAGAACCTACAGATCGCTACTTCACGCCGCAGTCTGACTTCCAGGGCGGTTACTCAAGCAATTATAACCCTGTGGCTCTCGTTGACCTCGGTTATAATAAAACAACCATCCGCGAAGAGAAGATGACCGTTACCATGGAGTATAACTTCCCATTCCACTTGAAATTCTCTGGATGGGTGTCACTCAACATGCGTACCAACAAAAACAAGAAATTCTTGCCTCAGGAGGCTACGGGAGTGCTTTGGAACAATGCAAATGCAAACCGCTCTACCGATGCCACCTCAGATGCTTTCTCATTGCAGTCAGAGGCCAAACTTATATATAATAATGTGTTCGCAGACAAACACTCGCTCACTGGTACTGCCATCTTCCGTACCAAGCAGAGCCAGAGCTTCAGCGACACCAGCGAAACCTACGGCAACGCATCCTCAAACCTCTCCGACCCAGTAGTGGGCAGCGTGGTGGCATCTGCTGGTTCGGGTAACTCCGAATCTCGTAGCGTGGCATTCATCGGTCAGGTGGTTTACTCTTTTGACAACCGTTATGTAGCCAAGGCTTCCATCAACTATGAAGGCAACTCGGCAATGGGACGCAACAACCGCTTCGGTAGCTATCCAGCCTTCGGTTTGGCTTGGAACTTCAACAACGAGCATTTCTGGGGCGAAGGCTTTAAGAAGATTTTCACCGAAGGAAAACTGCGTGGTAGTCTCGGTTGGTCTGGAAAGGCTCCATCGGGTTCTGCCAAATACTATGGTGCCTATTCTTCGCTCGGTGAGTATATGGACATGCAGGCACTCTATCCTACACGTATGCAGCTTGACAAACTCAAGTGGCAGTCAACACGCGAGTGGGACTTCGGTATCGACGTGAGACTCTTCGACCGACTCAATATCACATTCGACTATTATGACAAGAAAACATCAGATTTGCTCTTGGCAAATACCAGCCTACCTGTAACCACCGGTTACAATAAGATAGCCTGGATCAACTCGGGTGTGCTCTCCAATAAGGGTGCAGAGCTCCGCTTCGACTATATGGTGGTGAAGAAAAAAGACTGGAGCCTGTCTGTGAATGCTAACGTCAGCCGAAACATCAATACCGTGGAGGAACTCCCATCCACATACAAGTATGAAAACTATACATTCGGCAACGGCAACTATGCACTCCGCATACTTGAAGGTGCTCCTATCGGCGCATTCTATGGATACCGCTATCTCGGCGTTTATCAGAACACCCAAGAAACCTATGCCCTCGACGTAGACGGCAATGTGATGTATGACTATAAGGGCAACCCAATAGTAATGCGAAATGGTTCTGAGCGAGCCTTCCCCGGCGATGCCAAGTATGAGGATATCAACCACGATGGCGTTATCAACGAGAATGATATCGTTTACCTCGGCAATGCCAATCCAAAACTCATCGGTGGTGGTGGATTCCAACTCAAGTATAAGGATTTCACACTCACTACTTTCTTCTACGGACGTTTCGGACAGAAGGTTATCAACAAGGCTCGTATGAACCTCGAGAGCATGTACGGCACCAACAACCAGAGTACCGCCGTACTACACAGATGGAGATCAGAAGGCGACGAGACAGATATTCCAAGAGCTCTCTACGGCATGGGTTTCAACTACCTCGGTTCCGACCGATTTGTTGAGGATGCCACCTTCGTGCGCCTCAAGACTCTCTCTCTGAGCTGGAATGTGCCAAAGGCACTGCTCAAGAAACTCAACTGGGGTGTGTCGAGAGCCAATGTATTCATCACTGGCTATGACCTTTTCACATGGACAAGCTACAAGGGACAAGATCCAGAGGTTAGCCTCCCTGCTGCCACAAAATTGGTGGAAGACAATGCCACTACCCCTGTATCAAAACGTTTCGCTTTTGGTCTAACCCTAAATTTCTAAACGATAATGAAGAATATTAAATATTTCATCATGGGGCTTGTGATGCTCACCACGACAACATCGTGCAACGACTGGCTCGACCTCAAGCCTAACAACGAACAGGTGACCGCAGACTATTGGAAGTCGAAGGAAGACGTGGAGGCGGTAATCGCTTCTGGCTATTACTACATGCGCAATAACGTGACTAACTATATCAAGTGGGGCGAGCTGCGCGGAGGTGCTTTCTATTCTTCCAACTCAGCAGATTCCAAACTGCAAGACTTTAATCTGACTCCTAGTCTCTCCATCTGCGACTATAGTAATATATATAAGGTGATAAACATGGCCAACTCGGTGCTCTATTATGCACCTGGAGTGAGAGGCAAGGACGACACCTATTATGAGTCTGTCATGAATGCTCATCTCTGCGAGGCTTACTTCCAGAGAGCATACTCTTACCTCATTCTGCTCAAAAACTACGGTAGCGTGGCACTCATCACACAACCATACGTGGATGATACACAGAGCTTCGATATCGCCAAGTCTTCCGAAGAGGAGATTGTAGAGCAGATAAAGAAAGATGTGTTGGCTGCCCTCGACCTCAATGCCGCAAAAGGCGTTTATGAAACAGAATGGCAGACCAAGGGACGTGCAACCAAATGGGCTCTCTATGCCCTCATGGCTGATGTGTGCCTCTGGAGCGAGGATTATAAGGAGTGCAGCAAATACTGCGACCTAATACTCAACGCATCTGATAATTTCCGTCCAGCATTCCTCACCAATACTGGTGACTGGTATACAATCTTCTATCCCGGAAATTCAAACGAGAGCATCTTCGAACTCAACTGGGATTACAATACCGAGAACAAAAACAATAGCTTCAGCGGACTCTGGAGCCTCAGCCCATCATCGCAACTCCGATTCACTACCGAAGCTACCGACAAGATGCGAGCAGAGACAGAAGAACTCGAACTCAATGGAGTGGTGGCAGAAGGACGCATGGGACGTATGTGCTATGCTACCTATATCCCAAACAATGGTATCTCAAGCACTTATAAGACTACTGCTTTCTATTTCTGGAAATATGCTGGTACAGACATCCAGGATATGACAGGTGGTGTGAGAGTACACCAAGATGCTAACTTCATCATCTACCGCGTGGCTGAGATCATTCTCATGAAAGCTCAGGCTGCTGTGATGCAGGGTGACTTCCGCGAGGCTGTCAAGCAGATAAACAGAATACGTAATCGTGCGGGACTGGCCAACTATGGCGACATAGACCTCGATAGCGACGATGCCGACGCACTCATCGCTACACTCGACGAACTGACATTGCTCGAAGAGATCCTCAACCAAAAAGAGATGGAGTTCATGGGAGAAGGCAAGCGCTGGTATGACGTGCTTTGGTTTGGCCGCATCGGCAAATACAAGTACAAAGAACAATTCATAGATATGGTTATCAAGGGCAACGAGACTACCAGCAAATCATGGATTCAGTCAGTGCTCGTAGACCCCAACTCATGGTATATGCCACTGCCTCAGAGTGACCTCGACCACAACAGACTGCTGGAGCAGAACCCATATTATTCAACATCAAAATAAGGAGGGACAGACATGAATTTCTATAGAACATTCAAGAATTTGACATTGGCGGCGCTCACCATGACAGTAATGGCTGCATGTGAGGGTGATGTGTTCAACATCGATGCCGACCCCTTCAAGGGAAAGACATATATTAATATGACCAACTCGCCTATCTCATCATACCTTGAGAGTGAGCCGGATTTCACAGAGTATGTAAAGGCACTGAGATATTCAGACACATATAATGCACTCAATCAGTCTACCACAGGCGTGTCATTCACGGCTTTCGCTCCTACCAACGAGGCCATGCAGGAGTTCTATGGCAGACGAAACGTGAGCAGCCTCGAAGAGTTGCCGCAGAGTTATGTGCGCTCGTTTGTGCTCTATCATACTCTGCCTGACTCCATAACCTCCGACAAGTTCGTAACCAAGAAAAGTGTTACCAATCTCGTGGGTGATGTGCTCAGCGTAGAAATCGACTCTGTGAATGCCGGTCAGGCCACCATCAATGGCGAAGGTCATGTGGTGGAGATGGGCATCAGTGCATACAACGGCAAGGTCTATGTGATGTCGAAGGCTATGACTCCACTTGTGGAGACCGTGCTCGACCGTATCGTGGATGCTGGACAGTCTTCTATCATGGTTGGTGCTATCAAAGAGACAGGTTGGGATAAATCCTTATCTGTAATTCAGGACACCACATTGATTGAGGGCGTGCAGACCATCACCAAGCATTATTTCACGGTATTCAACGTCACTGATGCTACCTTTGCCAAGGCTGGCATCAACAGTCTGGCTGACCTTAAGAGCAAACTAAAGGCCCGAGACGAGCGCGGACTGGCCGAAGACAGCCTGCTCAGAGAGTATGTCTCTTATCATATTATCGGCAATATGCTCAAGAGGGCTGACCTCGCAGGGGCTGAGGGACAACTCCGTATATGGAGTGCATCGGCCAAAAACCAGGTGTTCACTATTCAAGAAGACACCCTGGCCACCGACGACAACCTAAGGTATACCATCAATGGGGCAGGGGAGAGCGCACAGTTTGTGGCTGCCAACTCCGATGTGCTCTCACGTAATGGATATGTGCATGAACTCAATGCATGGTTACCGATATGGGAACCAGAGCAGGCTACCGTGGTTTGGGACTTTGCCGACTATGCCGACATCAAGAGCATAG
>JALFPC010000117.1 GCA_022782305.1 Prevotella sp.
AGGGAGTGACCATACATAACAACGGCACCACCACAGCCAAGATAACAATCTATCATGACCAGGGTGGTGTGCCCGAGTATTATTCCACAAGATATTATGCCAGCCTGCCAGTGTCTACACTCCATGATGCCGACTCGCTCATGCTCGTCATCAATAGTTATAATGGCCGCATAGTCAAGACCTGCAGCCTAAGATAAGTAGAAGTTTGTGCGGTTGCGCACTATTACCGACCATGCTTATAGTAGTTGTCGCAGTGTTTCCAAGTCTTCTTCTGTGGTAGACCAACTGGTAACAAAGCGGCAGATGGTATGGTCTTTGTCTGCCACACCGAAATGAGTAAACATCATCTTCTTCGACAGTTCCTCCACATGGGCATTGTCCATCACCACAAACTGCTGGTTGGATGGTGAGTCAAGATAGAACTGGTAACCCTTCTCTTTGAAGATCTCTTTCATCTTCATGGCCATGTCTATGGCGTGGCGTGAGATACGGAAATAGAGGTTGTCGGTGAAGAGAGCTTCAAACTGCGCACCTATGAGCCTGCCCTTTGCCAGCACGGCGCCGTGCTGCTTTTGTATGCTGAAGAAATGCCTGTTGGCATTGTTGTGAGTAAACACCACTGCCTCGCCGCACAAGGCACCTATCTTGGTGCCACCGATATAGAATACGTCGCAATGATGAGCCAGATAGGGCAAGGTGATATCGCAGCCTTCCGACTCCAGACCATAGCCCAGGCGTGCGCCGTCTACATACAACACTATGTCATACTGGCGGCATATCTGATATATCTCATCCAGTTCGGCTGCTGTATACAAGGTGCCCAGTTCTGTGGGGAAGGTGATATACACAACTCCGGGGTAGACGCAGTGGCGGTTGCTGCCGTCGTGCATGAAATCATAGAGATACTTCCTCAGCGCATCTGCGCTCATCTTGCCATCCTTGCCAGGAATGGTGATAATCTTATGCTCTGTAAATTCGATGGCACCGGCTTCATGCACGTTGATATGAGCTGTTTCCACCGCTATCACACCCTCATACTGATAGAGCAGAGAGTCTATGACCGTGGCATTAGTCTGCGTGCCGCCAGTGAGAAAGAAGATGTTGGCACGGTCGTTCTGGCAGGCTTCCATTATCTTCTTTTTTGCCCTTATACTGCATTCGTCATCGCCGTATGGGTCGGTGACAATCTCGTTTGTGTCCACAAGATGCTTGAGCACATCAGGGTGGGCACCATTGCTGTAGTCATTGTCGAATGATATCATATTGTTTGTTCTTTTGACCGCAAAGTTATACCAAATATTTTATACTGCGAAACAATTAGGCAATTTTTCTTGATGCAGTGCAATCTTTTATCGGAATATTTATTACCTTTGCATATCATAAAGGTGAAAGCGCATCTGCGCACCTTGTAATATAAGCAAACTATTATAATAAAACAACGATGGAAGAACAGATTCTTGTGGGCATCACGGGGCAGGACCGTCCTGGACTCACCGCACAGGTTATGGAGATATTATCGCGGCATGATGCCAAGATCTTGGATATCGGTCAGGCCGACATCCATTCAACCCTCTCGCTGGGCATCCTCTTTCGTATCAATGAGAAACTCTCGGGACAGGTAATGAAGGAATTGCTCTTTAAAGCTACCGAACTGAATGTGAATATCAATTTCACACCTGTTGACGACGAGCAGTATGAGGGATGGGTAAACCAGCAGGGCAAAAACCGATCCATACTGACCATCATAGGGCGTAGCCTCTCGGCCAAACAGATAGCTGCTGCCACACAGGTCATAGCATCGCAGGGACTAAATATAGACTCTATAGTGCGCCTCACGGGTCGCCAGAGCATCAAGAATCCTGAAAAGAACGTGAGGGCATGCATCGAGTTCTCATTGCGCGGCACAGCGCAAGACAAGGCACAGATGCAGTCGCAACTCATGCGCCTGTCTGCAGATATGGAGTTTGATTTCTCTATACAGCACGACAACATGTTTCGACGCATGCGCAGGCTCATCTGCTTTGATATGGACTCTACGCTCATACAGACAGAGTGCATAGACGAGCTGGCCATCAAGGCGGGTGTTGGAGATAAGGTTAAAGCCATCACCGAGAGTGCTATGCGCGGAGAGATTGATTTCAAGGAGAGTTTCCGCCAACGTGTGGCACTGCTCAAGGGATTAGACGTGAGCGTGATGCAGGAGATAGCCGAAAACCTGCCCATCACCGAGGGTGTGGACCGACTCATGTCTGTGCTCAAGCGTTATGGTTACAAGATTGCCATACTAAGCGGTGGATTCACTTATTTCGGCGAATATCTGCAGCGCCGCTATGGAATTGATTATATGTATGCCAATGAATTAGAGATTGACGAAAACGGCAAGCTCACGGGCAATTATGTGGGAGAGATTGTGGATGGTCATCGTAAGGCCGAACTACTCAAACTCATTGCCCAGGTAGAGAAAGTGCATCTGGCGCAGACCATTGCTGTGGGTGATGGTGCCAATGACCTGCCCATGATTTCAGAAGCTGGACTCGGCATCGCCTTCCATGCTAAACCCCGCGTGCAGGCCAATGCCAAGCAGTCTATCAATACCATCGGACTCGATGGTGTGCTCTATTTCCTCGGGTTCAAAGACAGTTATATAGGCGAATGATATACCATAATATAGGCTAATGATGCTGCTCATGCAGCATCATTAGCCTTATGTACATCTGCTATCCTTTAATATAATCCAGGATTTGCTCTGCGTGGATTTTGGTTTTTATTTCCTTTGGAGAGAAGATTTTTTCGATTATTCCCTCTTCGTTTACGAGGTATGTGGTGCGCAGTGTGCCAATGGTTCTGCGTCCGCATGCCACCTTCTCGCCCCAGCAGCCCAGGGTTTGCAGCAAGGTGGTCTCGGTATCGGCGATGAGTGGGAACTCCAGGCCCTGAGCCTCTGCGAACTTCTTCTGCAGGGCTTGCTTATCCTTGCTTACACCGATAATCTCATAACCCGCAGCAGCAAGTTCGGCTTTGTGTGCTTGCAGTGAGCATGCCTCGGCAGTGCATCCGCTGGTGTTTGCCTTTGGATAACTATAGAGCACAATCTTCTTGCCTTTATAGTCACTGCTCTTGATTTCGCGTCCGTCCTGGTCTATGCCCAGCACCTCGGGTATTCTGTCTCCGATATTCATAATTGTTCTGTTTTAATGGTGATAAATATATAAATTCTAATTGCGTTTGCAGGTGCAAATATACGATAATTGTTTGTAATTACCTATACTATTACCCTTATTCCGCATTATTTTTTTATATATTTCACTCCATTCAACATTGTGGCATGCCGTCTTTGGTCGTATACCTCCTGCTGCGCACCATGTCAATGCTCCATGCCATGGTGGACAGCAATAATAGGGATATGATTAGAATTATCGGTTTCTTCATTAGAGACTATGTCGATAATGTTATAGTATCGTAATCTGACTCACAGATTTTCGGGTCTGTATTCAGATGATTTTCGGGTCAGTGTTTCAGAGACTCTCGAGCATGCGTTTCAGCACAACGCTCGCTGATATCTCTCTGTTGGCAGCCTCTGGTATTACGAGTGAGTTGGCACTCTCAATCACATCGTCGGTAACGATGAGTCCGCGTCGTACGGGCAGGCAGTGCATAAACTTACCATTGTTGGTTACTGCCATGTGGGCGGCATCTATGGTCCATGCCATATCCTTGTTCAGTATCTTGCCGTAGTCGGCGGGATTGGTCACACCCGGGCAACTCCAGTTTTTGGCATACACGAAGTCGGCACCCTCAAGGGCTTTCATCTGGTCATATTCCACACGTGCGTTGCCCACAAAGCGTGGGTCCAGTTCATACCCCTTGGGGTGGGTGACCACAAGGTCCACATCTGCGGCATTCATCCATTCGGCAAACGAGTTGGGCACAGCCTGCGGCAGGGCCTTGCAATGTGGAGCCCATGAGAGAACCACCTTGGGCTTGCGACCCTCTGCACTCCACAGCGGAC
>JALFPC010000086.1 GCA_022782305.1 Prevotella sp.
AGTAGTTAGCTTAATATGAAAGTGATGCTCTATTCGCTTCACAATCGTTTGTTGCAGCAAAATCCGTATCAATAGCAATGAAATAATCCGCTACTATTCCAATTGCTATTGATACTGTGGATGAATGATTAGTATTTGAACGAGCTGCCTCCGAGGAACTCTCTCAGTAGTGAGGTGGGAGGCACCTGTTTAAATGGTATGGGCTTGAAGTATTTGAGAAACTTGAGCAGACGGTAGGCCTCGCTGTGCTCAGGAACGTTTTCTGGCACCTGTTCGAGCAGCGGTTCGGCTTGCGATTTCAATACAGCCAACTCAAAGAGCATGGCGGTGTTGAACATGGCATCGGCATTCTCTTGGAAAGGGAAGATCCATTTGTTCTCTCCCGCACGTACCGAAGGCCATCTCCTAATGGTTTCCTGTGCCGACACTCCACGGTATTTATAGTCGCGCACTATGCGGCGCAGCAGGCGGTTGTCGGTTGTTGGCACATAATTATGCGTGTCTATGAGTATGGTGGTGAGCGCCGAGGCATACACACGGTATATCTGTTCGTTGGGAATATCGGCAGTGAGTTCGGGATTGAGGGCATGAATACCTTCCACCACGAGCACCTCATTGCCCTTGAGTTTGAGACGTTTGCCGCTCCATTCGCTCCTGCCCGTCTGGAAGTTATACTTTGGCAGTTCCACCTCTTCGCCTTTGAAGAGTGCGTTCATCTGCTGGTTGAGCAATGGGATATTGAGGGCATAGAGGCTTTCATAGTCATAGTCGCCCGACTCGTCGTGTGGTGTCTTCTCCCGGTCAACGAAATAGTCGTCGAGTGATATGCCGACGGGTTTGATACCATTGGTGAGCAACTGTATGGACAAGCGTTTGCATGATGTGGTCTTGCCGCTCGATGATGGTCCGGCTATGAGCACCATCCTCACCCCTTTGCGGCTGGCAATATCTTCTGCAATCTTGGCAATCTTCTTCTCCTGGAGCGCTTCAGAGAGATTGATGAGTCCTGAGGCATAACCCTTGTCTACAGCCTCGTTGAGGTCGCCGATGGTAGAGATGCCGAGCAGGTCTTGCCAACGGTGGTGCTCCTTGAATATCTCAAACATCTTGTCTTGCCTTATCATCTCGCCGAGCACAGCGGGATTGTCCTGCGATGGTATTCGCAGCAGCAGTCCGTCGTAGTATTTCTCCAGTCCGAAGAGATGGATATCGGCGGTGTTGGTGAGCAGTGTGCCATAGTAATAGTCATAATACCCAGCAATGTCGTAATAAACGGTGTATATGTTGCCCGTGCTCTTGAGGAGTTTGACCTTTGATGGCGCCCCTTTCTCTTCAAACAGGCGTATGGCCTCTTCGGTGGTGCACTCATGGCGGTGTATAGGTATGTGGGCCTCTATGATATGCTGCATCTCTTCCCTGATGGCATCCACATCCTCTGCCGTCACCTCGCGACCGATGCGCAGGTCGCAATAATAACCGTTAGACACGGGAGTATCTATGACCACGCTGCCCTGTGGAAAGAGTTTGTTTACAGCCTTGCAGAGAATGAAGAACAGCGTGCGGGTATATGTGCGCATACCCGACGATGAATGTAGGTCGAGAAACTCCACATCCTTACTGCTGAATACTCTGTAGTGCATGCCTTCCACCTTGTTGTTGACGCGTGCACTCACTGGCCCAAAGTCCATTTGTAGATTAAATTCATTAAAAATGTCAGAAAGTGTGCTTCCGATGCGTATGTTTTTAATTTTTTTATTATTTTTGCAACGGATTTGTAATACCTGTTCCATATCTGTCGAGATTTGATAGTTAATCTGCGGGTAAAGTTACAAAAAAATCCGATAAAAGAACATAATCGCAACAAATTTAACACTTATATGTCAATTTGGATTATTACTCTTAAGATTATTGGCTCGCTTGCCCTTCTCATTTATGGCATGAAGGTGATGAGTGAAGCCCTGCAGAAGATGGCTGGTTCGCAATTGCGCCACATCTTGGCAACAATGACCAAAAATCGTTTCACCGGTATGCTCACCGGTATGTTTGTAACCTGTTCAGTGCAGTCGTCGTCAGCAACCACAGTCATGACGGTGTCGTTTGTGAATGCCGGACTCCTGACTCTCGCCCAGGCCATATCGGTGATTATGGGTGCCAACATAGGCACCACGCTCACGGCATGGATTATGAGTCTCGGTTTCAATGTAGACCTCACGATGGTGGTCTTTCCCGCCTTTTTCCTGGGCATCATCCTCATCTATTCGCGGCGGCACAGGTATATAGGTGATTTCCTCTTTGGCATCGCTTTCCTCTTCTTCTCGCTCGTGCTGCTCAGTTCAGCAGGCAAGGCCCTCGACCTCGAGCATAATCCAGACGTAATCGGATTTTTTACTTCCTTCGACATACATAGTCATTTCACCATTATCATCTTCCTGCTCATAGGCACACTCATCACTTGTGTGGTGCAGTCGTCGGCTGCCGTGATGGCCATTACCATACTGCTCTGCTCCACGGGAGTGCTACCTATATACCTCGGCATTGCCCTGGTGATGGGAGAGAATATCGGAACCACCGCCACCGCCAACCTGGCCGCTCTGGGTGCAAACGCACAGGCCAGAAGGGCTGCCATGGCACACTTGGTGTTTAACGTGATAGGTGTGATATGGGTGCTCTGCCTCTTCTTCCCGTTTGTGGATATGGTGTGCTCGTTTGTGCATTATAACCCCGACGACCATTCGCTCACCGCACAGCAATTGGCAACACGTCTGCCCGTGGTGCTGGCAGCCTTCCATACCTGCTTCAATGTGACCAACACCTTTGTGCTTATATGGTTTATACCACAGATAGAGAGACTGGTATGCTGGATAATCAAACCGAAGACCGTAGACGACGAGGAGGAATTCCGTCTGAAATACATAGGTGGCAACACTATCATGAAAACTCCAGAACTCTCTGTGTTGGAGGCTCAAAAAGAGATCCAATCATTTGCCGAACGCATACAGCGCATGTTTGGCATGGTTAGGGAACTGACCGTCATCACCGATGGGGCCAAGTTCTCAAAACTCTTCAGCCGCATAGAGAAATATGAGAGTATCAGCGATAATATGGAGATAGAGATAGCCAAATATCTCGACAGCGTGAGTGATGCACACCTCAGCGACGACACCAAGGCCAAGATACGCGCCATGATGAGAGAGATATCAGAACTGGAGAGCATCGGCGATAGTTGCTATAACATCGCACGCACCATCAATCGCAAGATGTCGGGCAAGGAAGACTTTACAGAGAAGCAATATGAGCACATGCACCAGATGTTTGAACTCACCGACGACAGCCTTACGCAGATGAACACACTGCTGCTCGGACGAAAAGACAATTTCGATGTAAACCGCTCATTTAATATCGAAAACGAAATAAACAACTATCGCAACCAGTTGCGCAGCCAGAATATCAATGATGTAAACAATCATGAGTATACCTATGCCATGGGCACCCTCTATATGGACATCATCAGCGAGTGCGAGAAACTTGGCGACTATGTAGTAAACGTGGTTGAAGCGCGCATGGGAACAAGGCAAAAAGGGGCATAACGAGGCACAAAAGGCATTTAAAATAATTTTTAACACCTTTTACTTGCACATACCAACTTTTATCTCTATCTTTGCATACGAAATAGAAATAGAGATAAGGACAAAGAGGATTCCGACACGACATGATTGTCGGAATTCTTCTTTTTATGTCTTATCAAACAAACAATATATTAATCTTTAAAATACAATTTTTATGGCTTACATGTCACAAGAAGGCTATGATAAGATGATAGCCGAGTTAAGACGCCTTGAAGGCGTTGAGCGCCCAAAGGCATCGGCCGCTATTGCAGAGGCCCGCGACAAGGGTGACCTTAGTGAGAATTCAGAGTATGATGCTGCCAAGGAAGCACAGGCACATCTCGAGGATAAAATCAACCAGCTCAAGCTGGCCATCCAAGAGGCAAAGATTATCGACACCTCACGACTCAGCACCGAACAGGTGCAGATTCTGACAAAGGTGGAGATGACCAATCTAACCACTAATACCAAGATGACCTATACCATAGTGAGCGAAAATGAGGCTAACCTCCGCGAGGGTAAGATCTCAATCAAAACGCCTATCGCTCAGGGACTGCTCGGCAAGAAAGTGGGAGATGAGGCTGACATCACAATACCGCGTGGCACTATCAGACTGCGCATAGACAAGATATCATTGGCATAATACTCATTCACAGATAATACTATTCACACGTAAATACTATGGCAGATATATTCTCAATGATTGCAGCTGGAGAGATTCCAAGCTACAAGTGCGCCGAGGATGACCGCTTCTATGCTTTCCTCGACATCAATCCGCTCGTAGAGGGGCATACACTTGTCATCCCGCGCCAGGAGGTAGACTATTTCTTTGATCTTGAAGATGAGACGCTGGCTGCATACCAACTCTTCGCCAAGCGTGTGGCTGCCGCCATCAAGGCTGCCTTCCCATGCAGAAAAGTGGCACAGGTAGTGCTCGGACTTGAAGTGCCGCATGCACATATTCATCTCATACCGATGAATAAAGAGGCAGATGTGGACTTCCGCCGTGAGAAACTCAAACTCTCGCCAGAGCAGTTTGAGGAGATAGCAGAAAAAAT
>JALFPC010000015.1 GCA_022782305.1 Prevotella sp.
AAGTGTTCACTTGTAGCTGACAAGCGTTTAAGGAGCGGGCTGAAGGCCCAGCAAGCGCATAGCCCAGGGCATCGCCCTGGGTAGATTAGCCACCGCTATTACGCCCTGAAAGGGCAAAAGCGTCTCTATAAACGCTTGCACGATAATGCTTTTGCCCCTCCAGGGCGCACTTCATCGCTTCATCATACCCAGGGCGATGCCCTGGGCTATGTGCTCGTTGCCCCTTCGGGGCGTGCCTTGAACGTTTGCGCTTATTCTCTGATTCAACTTACGAAACTTGAATAATAAAAAATGCTATAATTATGGATTATTAACTAACTATTTGTAAGGAATATCATAGAATACATATAAATTTGCAAGCGGATAAGTAATCCTTGTGATAAGTGGGTAGCGCCATTAGATGCAGCACCCCACAAGATAACATTGTTATTAAATAAGAAAGAAAGAAAGGAACAATAGAATGAAACAGTTTCTTATCAAGGCCACCCTCGCAGTGGCAATGATGTGCGGCATGAGCACTATAGCATGTGCCCAGGATGTGAAAGCCGATCCTGCAAAAAAGGCTAAAGTAGAGTGCGTTAAAGCCAAGTGCCAAAAGGTTAAAGGCAAATGTCCAAAGATGGAGGGCAAGTGCTGCAAGTTGGAAGGCAAGTGCAAGGCAGTCGTTGACAGTTGCAAGGCAAAATGCCCAAAGGCTCAAGACAAGTGCTGCAAGAAAGCTCAGGACAAATGCTGCAAGAAGGCTCAAGCAGAATGCAAGAAGGCTCAAGACAAATGCTGCAAGAAGGCTCAAGGAGAGTGCAAGAAGAAATAATCAACCTTTAATACATAATGCAAGAGGGTGTGTCTGAACTAACAGACACACCCTCTTTTCCTACCATAATATTCCAAATCTACTATTCTGAAACTACAATCTTTTTATTACCTACTATATATATACCTTTGTTTAATCCTTTGGTGGCAGTGCTTGGGTCTGTGCCCGCATCCAATGTTCTGATGAGTCTGCCTTTTAGGTCATAGACCTTGACATCCCTATTCAGACTACCGTCTGTCCATGGTGAGCTGATGCCCGTCATAGTGTCTGTAAGGTCTTTGACTGTATACTTACCATTAAAAGAGCCGTCAATCTCATAGAATTTATCACCGCTTATCGGACCGATATCCACGGTTTGCATGTCGCCAAGACCTTTATTGAAGATAATATTGAAAACATAGTCAGCAGCTGTGATATCAAAGGTCTGATAGTACCATTTTTGTCCGTTTATCATTGTTGTGTTGCTGTTAACAATGCCAGGCCAACTGCCGTTGAGTTGTCCTTTGTCGTCCCATGCGTAGAAGTAAACCTTGCTCCAGTTAGGATCTTTGAGATAAACAGTAGCCTTATGAGCCACGAATGGTTTTACGCTGTAATGTCTTGTGATGATGCCGCTCACTGTTCCTCCTGCCAGTATGCCCACTTTGAGTGTCACCTCACCATCAATGTTAAGTGAGGCATTATTGTCAACGGCAGAGCTTGATGGAGTAGGGTCGCTACCATCTGTGGTGTATACCAGTCGTGCATCACTCTTGTCGGTCACTGCCTGCAGAGTGGTAGTGAAAGCCTCTTGATAATTTCCGCTGGGCACGCTTGTCCATGCAGTGTTAACCTTATTTTCCATATACAGGTGGTAGTTGCTGCCGAGCAATACCTTGGTATAACCAGTAGGAGCCGTATACTTATTGCTTATTGCCAAGATGAGGCTACCCTTGTCTCCGGTTGTTTTCACCACGTAATTAACTCCTTCAGACATGAGCACGCTCATGTTGCTCTCATTGCTTATTCCAGCCGCCTTGCGTGCATAAATCTGTTGTTTGATACTTTTCTTATAGTCCTTCCAGTGTTTGAGAAACACGCATGGAGTGCCAGGAGTAGCCATGATATAAGCATTAGCCGTTTCAATGAAACTCTTTATTGGGTCTCCGGGTTCTGATGCAGAGCGATATTGCGTGTCGTGGTTCTCCACAAAGGTCACGGCATATCGTTTGTATGAGTTGTCGGTAGCCAGACCTCCTATGTTCAGTTTGCTCCAAGTATTGCTTGCGCATGCGTCTCTCACCGTATATCTTGTAGTGAAATCGAATGTTGCCGACATTATCTTTCCGTTCCGTTTAGAGTTGTTGAGCCATGTTTTGAGCGTTTCCACGTTGCCGTCCCAATATTCTCCCACGGAGTATTCAGCGTTAGTTTTCTCATTGTAGAGAGCAGTATACTGTGCCCCATATCCTTTGGTCATGTCATATCTGTAGCCCGCATATCCGAGGTCGTCATGCAAGAAATTGAGGTAGTTGATCACGTTATCCTGCACGTTTTGGCTTGTATGGTCGAGGTCTCTCATTCCACCCCAGTCCTCGCCTGTATCGTTAGCGCCTGTGATATTATACAGTTTAGCCGTGGCACCACCATCGTCATTACGGCAGATGTCACCCAGTCCCAGTTGCCATGTTTTTCCGTTGTATGTCTCTGCTGGGAAGTCGACCCAAGACCCGTTTACTCCCAATGTTCCACGGTGGTTAATCACCACATCAGCAATCACTCCCACCCCTTTTTTCTTCATGGCCGAAATCATTGAGCGCAGTTTTTCTTCGCTGCCGAAACTGCTGTTATGGTCATACCAGTACACGGGTGTATACCCCATTTGGTTATAAGATGAATTGCAGTTGCCCGACTGTGGCACCCATATCAGGTCATAGAACTCTCCAATCTCGTTTGCCTGTGATTCGAGGTTATCCCATTGAGTGTCTGTAAAAGAGTCCCAGAAGAATCCCTGCAGCATGACTCCCTTATAGTTAGATGGCCATCCCTGTGCATAAGCCACTGCTACCATTATAGTCAGCGCGATAGTAACAAATGATCTTTTCATTGAGTTTTGTCTTCTTTTCATTGAGTTATGTCTTCTTGATTGAATATTGTTGGTTAGTTGTTGTGTGCAAAGTTACAACATAATCCATGTCATTGTTTCTTTGCGCCCATAATATTAGTGAAATAGCATGGAAAACGATTGCATTCACTGACCAAAGAATAAGTTAATTATTTTAGAAATAAACACAAAATAAATGATATATCTATGATGGTGCAGAGTAGAAGCAAATAAAAGGAAAGAGGGTGTGACAACGTTGTCATACCCTCCTAAAATTATAAGTGATTAATGACCATATATTATCTCACTTCACCTGTACCTTTAGTGAAGTTAAGATAAGCCTTCTGTCCGGCTGTCACGTTGAGACGTGCCTGGTCGCCGCCTCTGCCTCGGAAGTCAATCTTGCCATCAGCGATGATGAACTCCGTCTTCCACCAGTCGAACCCTTCTATAGATACGCACATACGCAGTTCTGCATCCTTTGCGAAAGCAGGCGATACAAACTCGCCATCAGCAGTAGCAGGCACTGTGAAGAGGTGGCTGTCGTTGATAGCCCACTCGCCGGCAGTCTCTCCCATGAGATAAACTTTTGGTGCGAGGATGTCAATTTTGCGCTCATCACCATTTACGATATGCAGCAGATACCATCCGGCATTAGTACACTTGAGGTTAGTATCGCTTCCCACGATACCTGCGCCAGCCACATCATTGATGGTAGCCTGTGCACCGAAGTCGTTACCCCAGTCAGCCTGAGGCGCGAACTTAAACATCTCACCCTCTTTGAGGTATACAACAGTCCAGAAGTCCACATCCGACCCCCAGATAGGAGTCATAGGCACCCATGTTGCTCCCCATCCGTATTCACTACCAGTCATGTAGAGTTCTAATGGTTGCTCCTCAATCTTGTATGTGCCGTCCATCACGTTGATGGTCATGATATACTTACCAGGTTTTTCAATTTTGCCAGCCTTTGGTGCTGTTGTTACGAGGAAGCCCTCGAAAGCGGTGTCTCCATCCAAGGCCACTCCGAGCACACCATTATCCTCATTCCAGAAGTTGCCCATGTCGATATTTCTCTGTGGGATAATCTTCCAGTATTGGTTCTCGGCAGTAGTTTCAAATTTGATAGTAAACACAGGATCGTCATACACGTTGGTAGTGCTGTGGTCGAATTTCTTCATACCGTCAGCCGACCATCCGCTTGTAGTCACGTTACCATCGCCATCTTTCACGTTGAACATGTCTCCCACCAGATAGTAAGCTTCAGAGAGGAGTGGAGCATTGAGTTTAGCCTTGAAAGAGAAGGGAGTTCCCTCTTTGGTAGCATAGACATTGCTGCCGCTTACATTCACTTTCACCTGAGCAGAAGGAGTGGCAGTGATGGTGCGCTCAGTGGGAGCCTTGCCATACATATCCTCCACAGCGGCTGAGATATCAGCGGTTTTCACTTTTCCCTCGGCATCAGCAAAGATGGTGTCGCACTTGCTTGCGCCCTCGCCTGTGAGCGATAGGATATACTGTGCTGTGGCACCTTCGTCCACATTGGTAGTGAAGAGTTGTATTGTTTCAGGCACGTCATTGGCACTGAAATCAATATTCAGGTCACTCACTGGCTGAATGGCCATGGCAAATTTCTCTGCAGCTGTTTCAGCCTCATTATGCTGGGGTTGTGCCCAGTCGTCGTAGTCGCCGTTGCAGGCACTTAGTCCTGCAACCATGGCGATACTATATACTAATTTCTTGATCATAATAATCAGTGAGATTAATGTTTATTATTGTTGTTTTTTGATAATGCTGAAGTTACCATTGATATCATTAAACATGATTACCCATGTACCCTCAGGCACTCCGATGTTAGGACCACCCTGTGAACCTTCGCCGCAGTTGTTAACTTCGCCGTCGGCAGAGCCATAGCCCCAGTTGGTATCCCACGAACCTACGATTTTGAATTTTATTTGCTCTGTAGCACCTGCAGGCACTGTGAGAGTGTATGTCCACACGTGGTTCTCGCCCACTTTGTTTGCAGGAGTCATGTTCACATCCGTCCATCCGCAGAAGCTTCCAGTGATGCATATCATGTCATAGACCTTAGGAGTGATATCCATCTTTTCGATCTTACATGTATTATTTGAGGTATTCACGGTGATGCGGTAGTATCCGGCTGGGTCAACCCAGATGTTACCCTTGTCGCCATTAGCGTCGCGATAGATAGCCTCGTTAGCCGAACCGCTGCTCATGAATCCGTGATCCCAGTCATTAAGATTCGATGGGTTGATCTTAAATCCGTCCATGGTGAAATAGTTGAGGAACTCAATCTCTCCACCTCCGGTCACCTTGTCATAGGTGAATCCAGGCTTGAGGAACATAGGCATGGTGGAGATACCGATGTTTGCATTATCAGTACTCCAGCCTCCGTCACCGATATTGTTACCCAGCAGATACCACATGATAGGATCAGCATCCTTGAGTTCGATGTAGTATGGGTTTACTTTTAGTTCCACCACGTTGTTGGATGCGATGCTGTTCACCTTTTTTGTACCTTCGAGGATGTAACCCTGCACTCGTATATATGCAGTTTGCTCTGCGGGCACGTCCTTGTTAGTCCATTTAGCCACTTTAATCAGCGCCTTGTCGAGGTCTTTAGCCTCAAAGATGGCATGGCAAGTGGTTACGGTGTTAGGCAGCACGTCGTAGTCAGCCACGAGTGCGCCGCTTTCGTCGGCATCAGCCTCAGCCGCTGATACTGTAAACGAGTTTGTTGGCGACACCTGAATCTCGTATGTAGCGTTCACTGGCGCATTGTCTGCAGTAAACTTAGGTTGCGACCATGTCAGTTTGAGATACGAAGAGTTCTCGAGATTGATGGTCTCATTAATATATGCTGGAGTGTTGAGCACGAGATCCGTAGGCTGTATGAGCGTAGGATTTGAGTCTCTGTCATCCTCGCAGGCTGTGAATAAGCTGGCCATGCTAACGAGCATTGTGCCGAGCAATAATGTATTTTTCATATTGCGTCTTATTTATTTCTGTGAATGAATAAAGTTAGTCCTCCTCATTGTAGCCGTCAATCTGTGTCAGGTTGCTGTTGGCCTGAATTTCTCCTGAAGGCAATGGGTATACATTTCTGAAGGCTTCAAACTTGCCTCCCTTTGTATATTCTCCGTTTTGTAGAGTTCCACCCTTTCCTGCCCAAGAGTATGTAGCCTGCACGCCGCCGAACTGGTTATATCTTATGAGGTCTGTGCGTCTCACGCCTTCTGTATAGAATTCGCGGGCTCTCTCGTCGAGGATGTCGTTGAGGGTATAAGAAGAGTAGATGGTAGCGTTAGCACGGTTTCTCAACTGGTCTATATATCCCTTTGCCACGTTTGAGTTTTCTCCTTCGAGATGCATGATAGCCTCTGCAGCATTGAGGTAAGCCTCAGCAGCGCGGAAGAGGAAGAAGTCGGTATCCATGCAGTAACCATCGTGAGGAGTACCACCTGTAGAGTAGTTATTATTCCATTTAACCACAGCCAGTCCCTGTAGGAATTTAGAGTTGTTTCCAATGCTCAGAGTGCGCTCTTTGTCGCCGTCCTTAGCACCCCAGATGAGAGCTCTGTCGTCAATGCCGAGTTGTCTTATTTCCTTTGCTGTTTTGCCTACGAAAGACTCAGGATTATTTGTGAATTTCTCCACGAACTCACGTCTTACTCTCATACCGCTCCAGTTATTGCCAGTAGTGCCAGGAGTCAACCCGGTCACGGTTTGCATTGAAGGATCCCAGAGTGCAGCCACCATAAAGAGCGAGCCACCCCATCCCTGAGTCACCTTGCCATCCTGTAGCAATGGAAGAATAGCCTCGCAGCTTGCTCCGTTAGAACCATTGTCACCCATGAAGAGCAGGTCGTATGGTTTATATCCGTTGTCTTTTGCCGTTTGGGTCATTTTATCTGCGGTGAAGAGAGAATAATTAGAGTTTATCACCTTTTCAGCATAATCCTTAGCCTCTTTCCAGTACGGGTTGTTTTGTCCGTCTCCATTGAGATAAGTACCAGCATTTAGATACAGGCGGCTCAGCAGGATCCATGCTGCGGCCTTGTCGGCACGTCCGTAGTTAACATCTCCATCGGTTTCAGGTTCTGCTGGCAGCATGTCAGCCTCGGCGGTAGTAAGTTCGTTTACTATCCACTCGAAGAGGAACTCTCGACCCATTTTGAGCAATTCAGCACGTGTATAGGTCTTGCCTGCTTCGAAGTTTTTATTGTATTCATGAGCCTGCTTAGGAGCTTCTGTTGAGATAGTAGCCACGAAAGGAGCATCTCCGAAGAAGTCGAGCATGAGATAGTAGTAGTAAGCGCGTATGAACCTAACTTCCGCGAGCATTGTTTTGTCTGTAGCCACGGCGAGGAACTGGTTGCAGAAAGAGATATTAGTAGAGAGTCTGTAGTATAGGAATCTCAGTGTGGCGCATCCAGGTCCCACTTTGTTTAGGCTCACCTCTTCAGCAATGCCACCATCCGACCACCAGCAAATACCCTCTTCGGTAGGCAGTTCGTTGAAGTTATAGATGTTGCGGATGAGTGTAGACTTACCAGCATCCTCGATGGTAAAGTCGGCATTTCCATCGTTCCCTTCCATGATGAGACTGGCGTAGCATTTCGTATACAGTCCCATTATGTTAGGATTTTGTTCTGCGTTAGGGTTGATGTTTCCGTCTTCAAGGTCACTCATACAAGATGTAACGCTTGTAGCGAAAATCATGGCCGCAGCAGATGCTATCATTGTTATCTTATTGATTTTCATGATTTAATCCTTTTATGTGTTATTATTAGAAGTTGAGGTTGACACCAAAGAGGAATGTTCGGCTACGTGGATACACGCTTGTCTCCTTTCCAGAAGGTTGCTCTGGGTCGATGCCGTCATAGTCAGTGAGTGTAAACACATTAGTGCACGAAGCGTAGAGACGTCCTGAGATACCCTTATACCTATCGGTTTTTCCGAATCCTGTGAATGAGTATCCGAGTGTGATATTGTCGCATTTGATAAAGCTTGCGTTCTGGATGAAATAGTCAGACAGAGCATAGTTATAAGATGTCCATTTCAGATTAGCGATATCTATAGTGGTGTTCTCATAATAGCCTTTAGAGTTGTATCTCTCCTCTGTGTTCACCTTACCTTCTGTTATACCATTGTATACATAATTGCCGAAGCTGGCTCTGAAGTTGGTGCCCAGGTCGAAGTTTTTGTAACCGATTTTGAAGTTGAGTCCACCTGTCCAAGGAGCTGCTATGCTCTTGTAGAAGTAGCGGTCGTTATCATCGATAGCTCCGTCGCCGTTGCGGTCAACATAGCATCCCATGATTGGTCTTCCAGTCTCGTCATACACCTGCTGGTATACCCAGAAAGAGTTTGCGGGCTCTCCCACCTTATGATAAGTGATAGATTTGTCAGTACCAGCTTTCATGCCAGCCTCAATCTTGTCACGTCCGCTGTAGAGTTCAGTAATCTCGTTTTTGTTATATGCAGCGTTCACGCCCAGTTCCACAAACCAGTTCTTGGTTTGAATGAGTTTAGCGTTGACAGCCACTTCCACACCAGTGTTCTCCAGTTCACCTGCGTTGAGCAACATAGCATTGTCGAAGCTTTGTCCGGCAGGAATAGTAGGAGTACAGAGCAGGTCAGTAGTTTTACGCTTGTAAGCATCTGCAGTCAGTGTGAGTCTCTGGTTCCAGAGTCCGAAGTCGAGACCGATATTATAAGTTGTTGTTGTCTCCCATGTAAGGTCTTCGTTGTATGTGAGAGGTTGATATAGTATACCGTCGTTGCCTGGACCTACAGGATAAGTATAATGGTTATTTGTTCCGTGCACGTATGCTGCGGTATAATACTCTTTGCCTGTATCCTGCTGACCGGTCTTACCCCATCCGAGGCGTAGTTTGAAGTCGCTGACGGCAGTGAGTTTCTTCATGAAAGGTTCCTCGTTAATTTTCCATGCGAATGCAGCAGAAGGGAAGAAGCCCCATCGTTGTCCGTCTGCGAATCGGCTACTACCATCGTATCGTGCTGTGAAGGTGAGCAGGTATCTGTCGAGTAGAGAGTAGTTCATACGTCCATACCAGCTTACGAGGAAAGTCTGTCCTCTCCATCTGTTGGTAGTATAGCTTTTTTCTGTGCCAGCTAAGGGTTCTCCATTGTCGTTAGTTCCGAGGTATGTGTCAGGATATAGACTTCTGTCCCAGCTGTCTCCCCAGTATTTCATGTGAGCATACTCATAACCGGCCATGATATCAAAGTGGTTGGCTTTGTTGAAATCCTTGAGATACTGAGCGTAGGCAGTAGCCAGCAAGTTATATCTTTTTTCTGTGTTTTCGCTTGTGCCGCCATAGTAGAAGCCTAAGTTCGACTGTGGGTTTTTGTTGTCATATTCGCCACCGGTGGTATACTCACCCGCCAGGTTTACATGCAATCTGAGGTCTTCGAAACCATGAATCTTATAGTCAGCCTCGAAGTTGCCGAGCAGCACGTGAGATTTTTTGTAGAAGTTATAATGGTCAACGAGTTCCACTGGATTTTTGGGAGCATCGTCGAGCATAGCGTATGGGAATGTAGGGTCATACTCCGACACGCTCTTGGTCCACTGCCAGTATCCTCCCCAGTTTGTGAATCTTGGGTCGTCGCTTCTTACCGGTCTTGTTGGGTCCATGCGCACAGCCATTCCGATAGCATCCTGTCCTCCTGGGTTAGTCTTGCTGTATGAATACTTAGCGTTTACATTGATGTTGAGGTGGTCTTTGAGCAGAGAAGGGTTGAGGGTTACACCAGCGGTGAATCGGCTGTAGTCAGAACCCTTGAGAATACCCTGTTGGCTTGTATATCCAGCACTTACGCGGTAAGGCATAGCCCATTTATCGTTGCCCACGCCACCGGTCACGCTGATGTTATGGTCGCTGCTTGTGCCCACGCGGAATATTTCGTCCTGCCAGTCGGTGTCCCAAGTACCTGCGTCGGTATTAGGAGTACCATCAGCATTAAACTCCTTCCATCCCAGTCCTTTCCAAGCGTCAGAACCTTCTCCGTAGTAGTTCTTCACGAAGTTAGTATACTCGCTTGCGTTCATCACGTCGAGTTTCTTACCCACGGTACTGAAAGAGATGTTACCATTATATGAAACCTGTGGCGCCTGGTTGCGGCGTCCTTTTTTAGTAGTGATTATGATTACTCCGTTAGAGCCTCGGCTACCGTAGATAGCGGTTGCAGAAGCGTCTTTGAGCACAGTGAAGCTCTCGATATCGTTAGGGTTGACGAGAGAGAGAGGGTTGTTCATACCCTTGATAGTGTTTTCCACGGGCATGCCGTCAATCACGATGAGAGGGTCGTTGCTGGCATTGAGAGATGCACCGCCACGTATTCTGATCTGTGCACCACCACCAGGTTCTCCACACGAAGAGTTGATGTTTACACCAGCCACCTTACCTTGCAGCATGTCCTGTGCGGTAGTCACCATACCATGGTTTTTCTCGTCAGGCTTAATAGCTGTTACAGAACCGGTGAGGTCAGTTTTTCGAGCCACACCATAGCCTATCACCACCACATTTTCGAGCATGGTGTTGTCTTCGCTAAGTGTGATCACCACGTTGGGAGCAGCAGTGGCAGTAGCAGTCTGGTATCCCACATAGGTTACTGAGAGCTTAGCTCCCTTGTTTGCTTTTAACGTGAAGTTACCATCTATGTCGCTCACGGAACCAGCATTTGTTCCGTCAGCACGTACGGTGGCGCCGATGATAGGTTCACCGTTAGCGTCCTTCACGTGTCCTTTGACAGTAATCTGCTGTGCAAAGGCTCCGACACTCAGAAGCATGCCAATAATCATGGCGAGCATCCTGAACGGAATTCTAATGTTTACGTGCTTCATCATTTGAAAAGTTAAGTTAATAAAAATAGATTCTACTTTTTTAGGTTTCAGTCATAATCACGTTGCAAAGATAATGCAAGTTTAAGTACGTTGTTACTTTTTGTTTAAGAAAATGTGTAATTAGTAATGCAAACGTTTGCCATCGGTCTTCATCATACCCAGGGCGATGCCCTGGGCTATGTGCTCGTTGCCCCTTCGGGGCGTGCCTTGAACGCTTGTGCTTATTCTCTGATTCAACTTACGAAACTTGAATTAGAAAGAAGTATGCACTATTATATATAAAGGTATACATTATTATATATACGAAGAGCGCCAACTCAGCACCTCCTTACACCATGATATGCACACAAAACCTTGCTTTTTTGTCCATAAATAGTGTATTGTACAAACGATTGCACAACATATAAATTAATTATGTGGTTTATGTGATTGCAGTGTAAAAACAAATCACTATATTTGCAACGACAATCTTTATGACCTATGAATAATGACTCGCAACTAACGATGAAAGACATAGCCAAGGCACTGGGAGTGTCGGTGGCTACGGTATCGAGGGCATTGGCCAATTCCCCCCGGATAAGTGCGTCCAAACGCGAAGCCATACAGGCATACGCCCGCGAGCATAATTTCTCTCCCAATGCCATTGCCGAGTCGCTGCGCTATAGCAGGGTGCGCTCGCCCAAGGTAGTAGGAGTAATCATTCCCGAGTTTGTGCATTATTATTTCTCGTCGGTGCTCTCGGGCATCGAAGAGGAAGCGCGTGCCCGTGGATATCGTATCATGGTGGCTCAGAGCAATGAGAAATACGAGCGCGAAGTTAAGATCTGTCAGTCATTCCTTGAGAATAAGGTATGCGGCATCATTGTTTCTCAAGCCAAAGACACCATCAATTTCGACCATTTCCAGCGCTTGCTCGACCGTGGCCTGCCCCTTGTGTTCTATGACCGTATATGCACGGGTGTAAACTCCAGTCGTGTGGTAGTGGATGACTATCAGGGAGCCTATAATGCTGTCAGCCACCTCATCGAAACAGGTTGCAAGCGCATAGCCTTCTATGGTTCTCCCATGACCCTCGAGATATCCAAAAACCGTTTCAATGGATATCGCGATGCCCTGCTCAAGCATGGCATGTCGCCCAACACCGAATGGATGCACTTCTGCGACAACCGTGCCGATGCCGAGGCCATAACCCCCGATATCATGAATGCTCCCGATCACCCCGATGCCTTCTTTGCCGTTAATGACGATACCGCTGTGGGCATACTCTATGCCGTTAAGCGCATGGGATTTCGTGTGCCCGAGGATGTGTCAATATGCGGGTTTACCAATGGCGACAGGGCCAAGGCCTGCGACCCCATGCTCACCACCGTAGAGCAGCGTGGCCGTGTGGTTGGCGAAGAGGCAGCCGCCATTCTCATAGACAAGGTAGAGAAGGTGATACCTCTTGATAAGGTGGAGCGCCGTGTGGTGCGCACCCGTCTTGTCATCCGGGGCACCACCCGCTGATGAGCTCATTTCGAAAAAAGATTAAAAAAACAAAGATAGAACATGGAAACAAAGAATGAAAACAAAGAAGTTGTGAAAATGCCCAGGCCCGACCTGCCCTTTTCCACGTTATGGAACCTCAGTTTCGGTTTCTTTGGTGTGCAGATAGCCTACGCCCTCCAGAGCGCCAATATCTCGCGCATCTTCGCCACCTTAGGAGCCGACCCACACTCGCTGAGCTATTTCTGGATCCTACCCCCACTGATGGGAATAATCGTTCAACCCATCGTGGGCACCCTAAGCGACAAGACCTGGTGCCGCATGGGTCGCCGCATCCCTTACCTCTTCCTTGGAGCCTTGGTAGCAGTATTGGTGATGTGTCTGCTGCCCAATGCCGGCTCTTTCGGTATGGCTGTGAGCACTGCCATGATCTTTGGTCTCTGTTCGCTGATGTTTCTCGACACGAGCATCAACATGGCCATGCAACCCTTTAAGATGCTTGTCGGTGATATGGTCAACGAGCATCAGAAGACTCTCGCTTACTCCATTCAGAGTTTCCTCTGCAATGCTGGCAGCTTGGTAGGATATGTGTTCCCCTTCTTCTTCACGTTCATAGGCATCAGCAATGTGGCAGCCAAGGGAGTGGTGCCCGACTCGGTGATATACTCCTTCTATATAGGCGCTGCCATCCTCATCCTCTGCGTTATCTATACCTCGGTGAAAGTCAAGGAGATGCCCCCTGAGGAATATGCCAAGTATCATGGTTTGGACAAACCACTCAACGAAGAGAAAGTAAACATCCTCCGTTTGCTCCTCAATGCCCCCCGCACGTTCTGGACCGTGGGCGTGGTGCAGTTTTTCTGCTGGGCAGCCTTCATGTATATGTGGACCTATACCAACGGAGCCATTGCCGACACCTGCTGGCATACCACCGATGTGACCTCGGCAGGCTATCAGTTGGCAGGCAACTGGGTGGGCGTGCTCTTTGCCGTTCAGGCCATAGGCAGCGTGCTCTGGGCAGTGGTGCTGGCAATGATTCCCAATCGCAAGTTCGGCTATGCTCTCAGCCTCATTCTCGGTGCCGCAGGCTTCTGCATGATACCTTTCATCCACAATCAATATGTGCTCTTCATCCCCTATCTTCTGATAGGATGCGCCTGGGCAGCCATGCTCGCCATGCCCTTCGCCCTTGTTACCAACGCCCTTGAGGGATATGGTCACATGGGTGTATACTTAGGCTTGTTTAATGGCACCATCTGTGTGCCTCAGATTGTGGCAGCAGCATTAGGTGGCCTTATCCTCACTACTGTGGGCAGCGTTCAGGCCAACATGCTCTTTGTGGCAGGCATCCTGCTTGTGGCAGGCACCCTCTGCACCATGATTGTAGATGAAAAGACAGCATCTGATTAAAATAAATAATCACTCATAACCGATAATAAAACACTACAACTATGAATATTCTGTTTAATCTTTCATATATCACCTCCTTTGGCGAGGAACTGGTGCTCAATGTCATTGAAGCCAATGGCACGGGCATACCACAGCATATAAAGATGCACACCAACGATGGCGAGAACTGGCAGTGCCGCGCTTCTGTCAAGGTTGCCAATGCCAAAGACATAACCTATTATTACAGTGTAGAGAAGAATGGTGTGCTCTCGCGCCATGAGTGGTTGGTGCTGCCCCATAGGTTGGCATTTGCAAGCAGCGG
>JALFPC010000052.1 GCA_022782305.1 Prevotella sp.
CAAAGAGCAGAGCTGTTGGCAACGATTGACCCATTTTTAAGATAAATGTCATTATGGAACAAGAGATAACATTACGCGATGTGGCCAACTATCTGGACAATATCGGCATCCAATTTTTGGCGACAATAGGATTGGACGGCAAGCCGAAGGTTCGTCCGATGCAGTATATGGTGTTTGAGGATGGGAAACTATGGTTCTGCACCAATTCTAAGAAGGTGGTCTATGCAGAACTGCAAGCCAATCCCTGTATTGAACTTTGCGGCTGCAAACTGGAAAAGAACGAGATGCAGACTCATTGGATCCGTTTCTCGGCTGAGGTTATGTTTGAGGAAAGGCAGGACATTAGGGATGCCATCATAGAAAAGAGTGCCATCGTGAATGCGCTATACAAGAACATGCGAGACAACCCCATCTTCAAGGTTTTCTATCTGAAAAACATCGACGGGTGGATGACCAACCTCGGCCATGTTAAGGGGCTGGAGAATAGATATGAGTTTGCAAAACCCATACATTTTAAGTTTTAAGGCATAATGTAATAATCATCATGCAGATTGCTTTGGTGGTTTATCTGCGAACAAATAACGTATGGACATGAATAAAAGAGAATACGCACAAGTTAATAAAAATTGGCTTACAGCTAAAGCGCAAGAAGAGGGAGTGAAACCGCTCCCCAAGGGTATTTATTATAAGGTATTGGCAGAGGGCAAGGATGACGGAAAACATCCTACACCCCGTAGCATAGTTACTGCACATTACACAGGTCGTACCATCGACGGTAAGCAGTTTGACAGCAGCCGTGGCGGTGCTCCATTGGCAATCCGTCTGTGTGACCTCATTGAAGGTTGGATTATCGCTATGCAACAAATGTGTGTGGGCGACAAATGGGAGGTCTATATCCCTGCCGAGATGGGTTATGGCAAGTTCTCACAACCAGGTATCCCTGGGGGCTCCACACTCGTTTTTGAAATTGAGCTTATTGGCATTGCATAAGTAAAGGCTACTTTCAGATTTGGGCAATAATGACCGCACCGAATATCAAATATAAAAAAGATATGAATAAAGCCAAATGTATAAGATAGAAGAAAAATGTACCCCAACAAGGGTTGATGAGAAGAAGCGACTGAAACTGTTATCGGCGTTTCAGATGATGCACGACTGCGATGATCTATGGATAGATTCAGAGCCTTACGCTAAAGAGGTCTTTGAGAAGGAGCATCGTGCCCAGCTATTGGCTGCACGTCAGGTCGACATCATACGAGTGCCGGAACTCCGCGAGAAACTGACAATATCAACAAGTATCTATGAGTGCAAGCCACTATTCGGATTCCGTAATGACATCATCCGTGATGAACAAGGTGAACCATGTTACGTGAGCTACAGCATGGGGGCATTCATCGACTTACAGACAGCAAAGCTGAGTCCTCTGCCACAAGAGATGATCGACTCGTTGACACTGGACGAGAAGTACCCGATGGAATACTGTGACCGTCGTGTACGTCTGCCAAAAGTTGAGCCAACAGTATGTGCTCCTGTCGTTGTCACACGGGATGACATTGATTACAATCACCACATGAATAACTGTTGCTACATCCGTATTGCTCAGGAACTTATTCCTTCTGACTTCAATATCAAACGAGTCAGAATAGAATATAAAGTAGCAGCTCGTCAGAGCGAAGAACTCACTCCCCTTGTTTATGTGGATGATAACAACTATTACATCGAACTGAAATGCGATCGCGGAACATGTGCCGTAATTGCTTTTGAATAAATATGACAGTACAAGAATACAGAGATTACATCGCAGCAGGAAATCCTGTTGTGGCTGGTAGCGATGCCCACCTCTTCATGCACCAGATGGCGCAAGAGGCTATTCGCATCACTATGGAGATAAACAACAAGTACCATACACCAGAGGAACTAAGGAAGCTGTTCTCCGAACTTTGGGACATTGAAGTGCCAGAGTCGTTCGGCATGTTCCCTCCTTTCAATACCGATTGTGGAAAGAATACCCACATTGGTGAGCGAGTATTCATCAATAGCGGTTGCAAGTTTCAGGATCAAGGA
>JALFPC010000113.1 GCA_022782305.1 Prevotella sp.
TTTGGCAGATGTACAGGTATAACCTTTGTTGATTCAACCATGATACCAATATGCCACAATCTCAGGCGTTATGCCAACAAAGTGTTCAAAGGCATTGCCACAGACGGAAAGGGAACAATGGGATGGTGTCATGGGTTCAAACTACATCTGGCTATATCTCGCAAAAACTCTTCGATTCACTTTTTGAGGAAGGCATCTAGTTGGTAACAGGACTGAGAGTGAACATGAAGAACAAACTAATGCCGTTCTATGACAAGATGATGCTACGCAAAAGATACATCATTGAAGCGATTAATGACCTGTTGAAAAATACGGCCCAAGGCACTCACTGGATACGTTATCTAAGATACGAAACAGTTGAGTCTTTTCTAACATTGCATATTTTACATGAGGATTTTGTCTCAGCAACCATCCAAGATATATAGATGGTTGCTGAGCCTCTGTGTCCCTTATATAAAAACATTATATTTTCTACATAAATCAGAATGGAAAGAATAGTATTACACAAAGCACTAATACTGCCAGAAAAGTAATAGCATATAACACAAAAGGCACACTTCTGTGTTTATAACCATGCCTTTGCAAAAGCCCTGCAATAGGCAATAACATACCTGGTATTGGTGCCAATACTGCTATTAATTGGACTATACTTATACCTACCCCTAAGGCCATAATCAGGGATATCATAATAATCAATGACACTAATGAAGTCGCACCTGAAAGTACGTCTAATGTGATCATCATCAATCGTTCCATTTTCATAATCATAATATTTGTTCTCATAATCATAAAGCATCATTCATAATCCATTATTTGTTTGTGTTGAGAGGGGAAAAAAGGGACTGCTAAAGACAAAGGCAGCGCAGGGAGCAAGATTAATTTACTCTTGCTCTCACATACATGCCTGGTCGGAAGTCGGGACGCACATGCTTGACCCGGGCATACACCTTGACAGAATAATCCTTGGCATCCACGGTCTGGCCGATAGAAACAATGGTGGCGTCAAAGGTCTGCTTGCCCATGCCGTTGACACGGAAGTGCATGCCTCGCCCCACCTTCATAAGCGACAGGTCTTTTTCATAAACGGTCAACTCAAGTACTGGTTGCTGCTTGTTGATGATATCGCACAAAGCCTGACCTGTTTCTATATACTTGCCAAGATTGGCATTTAGTTCCGCTATATACCCTCCTATCGTGGCCCTGATGGCAAGATAAGACATAATACCATTTTTGCGGATGGCAGCAGGATCAACGCCAAGAGCCTTGAGGCGTGCCGAAGAGGCAGCCACCTTGCTTTTCACAGACAACCAGTCGGCCTTGGTCTGCTCCAGTTTCTTTTGCGATGCAGCATCCTCCTTTGCCAACTTGGTTTGCCGCTTGTATTCACTATCGAGATAATCATGCTGTGCCGATGCATCCAGGAACTCCTGCTGGAGTTGGATAAAATCAGGATTGTCTATAGTGGCAATTACCTGTCCCTTGCCCACCATCTGTCCCTCTATAACCTTAAGGGTATGAATTCTTCCACCCATAGTCAGCGACATGGTGGCACGGTGCTGGGGCGACAGGGCCATAACACCATTGAAAGTGGGAGCATTATCCACATTGGTGGCACTGGTTACAGCATCCACATCCTTATTGCTTACTGTTTTGGATGTAGAAACAGAATCTTTGGCAATCTCATCAGATGGTTCTTCTGTTGTTACTGACTCTGTATTATTCTTGCTACCACAAGCGGTCATCATCGCGACAACCATAATTATCCATAGTTTTTTCATTACCGTTCAATTATATTATTATATATAAGGTATCGTATAACCACGAATCATAATACCGATCATATCATGGCAACCATCTCCATGCAGGCAGACGTCGTTTAACCACGAGGTAAGAGTTGACGATACGGTAAAATACAGGTATGATCACGAGAGTGAGCACAGTGGAAACGATGAGACCACCTATCACTACCGTGGCCAATGGGCGTTGAACCTCAGCACCTGCCGATGTGGCTATGGCCATGGGCACGAATCCCAATGAGGCCACCAGTCCAGTTAGGAAGACAGGTCGCAACAGATGTCTGCAACCATTACTTATTACCTTGTCTGTACACATGCCATACCGTCCTTTTGCCTTGAGGTCATTGAAATGATTTATCATCAAAATACCATTGAGCACCGCTACACCAAAGAGGGCAATGAATCCGACGCCCGCAGAGATACTGAAGGGCAGTCCTCGCACCCACAAAGCGGCTATACCACCAATCAGCGACAATGGCACTGTGGTGAAGACCACAAGCGAATATGTGATGCTACGGAAAGCAAAGAAGAGTAACAGGAGTATGAGCATGAGGGCGATGGGTATGACCACCGACAGTGTTCGGATGGCATTCTGCAGGTTCTCAAACTGTCCGCCATATTCGAAATAATAGCCTGGCTTGAGTTTGATATTTCGGTCGAGCACATCGCTAATCTCACTCACCACCTTCTGGATATCGGCATTGCGCACGTTGACACCGATAACGATACGACGTTTGGCAGCATCGCGGTTTACCTGCAGCGGACCATTTACGAGTCGTATGGTGGCTACCTCGCTAACAGGAATCTGATACCCATCGCAGGTTTTCACATGTAACCTATTGAGGTCGAGATCGCTAACCTTGGTATCGTCGAGTCTAACCACGAGGTCAAAGCGTCTCTCGTTTTCAAACACCACACCTGCTGTTTCGCCGGCATAGGCAGTGCGTATGATATCATTGAGTTGCCGTATGTCTATGCCATAGCGTGCAATGCGCGTGCGGTCGTAGTCAACAACCAACTGTGGCAGTCCCATGGTCTGTTCCACTATCACATCCGATGCCCCTGGCACTTTCTTCACATATTCCGCCACCTCATTGGCCTTGGCATACAGTTCTTCCATATCCTCACCATAGAGTTTTATGGCGATATCAGCCTTAGCACCTGTCATGAGTTCATTGAACCTCAACTGTATAGGCTGGCTGAAATTGAATTCAGCTCCCTGTATGGTGTCAAGGGCAGCCTTCATCTTATCCACCATCTCGGCGCGACTCGATGCCGACGTCCACTCCTTGAATGGTTTCATCACTATCATCACGTCGGCATCCTCCACAGACATAGGGTCGGTGGGTACCTCGGCAGTACCAATCTTTGCCACCACATGGCGCACTTCAGGAAACTCCTTCTTTAGTATTTTCTCAGCCTTCAGCGACATGTTGATACTACTAGTAAGCGAACTGCCAGGTGGAAGCGTCATCTGCATGGCAAAATCTCCTTCATCGAGAGTAGGAATAAATTCAGCTCCCAGGCGTGTGAAGAGCAGCAGCGAGGCCGCCAGCAGGGCGAAGGCCGCTCCCACCGTGGGCCATGGTCGAGCCACACATGCCTTTAGTGCTTTGGAATAATAACTTGTGAGCCATGCGAAGAAACGGTCGGCAAATGTCGGTTTGAGAGATATTTCCTTTTTGAGAAATAGGGCTGCCATCATGGGCACATAAGTGAGCGATAGCAGCAGTGCTCCGATAATGCAGAACACCAGTGTCTGCGCCATAGGAGTGAAATACTTGCCTTCTATGCCTGTAAGTGTAAGGATGGGGAAGAAGACTATGAGAATGATAAGTACAGCGAATGTTGAACTCTTCACAACCTTTGAGGCGCCCTTCTCCACCTCCTCTTCCATTTCATGGGCCGATAGGACACGGTTCGAGAGCCTTTTTGTATAGAGATGTGCGAGTATTCCTTCAAGTATTACGATCGAACCATCTACTACTATTCCGAAGTCGATGGCTCCAAGGCTCATGAGGTTTGCAGACACTCCGAAGATGCGCATGAGTATAAATCCAAACATCATGGCCAGTGGTATGACAGAAGCCACTATCATGCCCGCCCTCACATTACCCAAGAAGATGATGAGCACAAGAAATACGATGATGGCACCCTCTATGAGGTTATAGACAACGGTGGAGATATTTCTGTTTACAAGTTCGGAGCGGTTGAGATAAGGTTCTATGGTCACTCCCTCGGGCAGCATCTTCTGCACTTTTGCCACTCTCTCCTCGAGTGTCTTGGTCACCACATTTGCATTGGCCCCCTTGAGCATCATGGCAATGCCGCCCACACACTCACCATCACCATCCATAGTCATAGCACCGAAACGTTTTGGTGCACCGAAATCCACATCTCCGATATCACTGATATGCACGGGCATGCCGCCACGGTTGGTAACCACAATCTTGCCTATATCCTTGAGTGAACTGATCATTCCCTCCGAACGGATATAATAGGCGCGGTCTTTCTTTTCGATATAGCTTCCGCCTGTGTTCTGGTTGTTGTTGCTAAGTGCCTCAAAGACATCGCCTATTGTGATCTGCAGGGCAGCCATGGCATCAGGATCTATGGCTATCTCATACTGTTTGAGATACCCTCCAAAACTGTTTATCTCCACAATACCAGGAATGCCCGACAACTGTCTCTTCACTATCCAGTCCTGGATAGTTCTCAGTTCCATGGCATCATAGTTATCCTTATGAGCATCGTCCACCTTGAGCACATACTGGTATATCTCTCCCAATCCTGTAGTGATAGGCATGAGTTCTGGGGTGCCCAGCTCCTCTGGTATATCTCCCGCCACTGTCTGTATCTGCTCATTGATGAGTTGCCTGGCCTCGAGAGTAGGCACACTCTCCTTGAAGACCACGGTAACGAGGGATAATCCGAATCGCGACACCGAGCGTATCTCCGTCACGTTCATGATATTGCTCATGGCTGTCTCTATAGGCATGGTGATGAGTTGTTCCACCTCCTGTGGAGCCAGTGTTGGCGATACCGTCACTATCTGCACCTGGTTGTTTGTGATGTCAGGCACGGCATCTATTGGCAGTGTAAGAGCCGAATAGATTCCTCCTATGATCAAGAATAATGTGGTGAGCGCCACAAAGAGTTTCTTCTTTATCGAAAACCTAACAATATTTTCAAACATGCCACCCTCCTTTTCAGATATGTCGTGATGGGTATATAATCCCCTCCTTAGAGTTTATTATTTTAAGAAATCCTTTTTCCTCAATACGAAGCTGTTGCTCAGGTATTTCTCCCTTACTACCTTGTTTTCGGCCAGTTCCTCTGGCGAGCCTTGGAAGAGGATGCGCCCTTCGAAGAGGAGGTATGCCCTGTCAGTGATGCTTAGTGTTTCCTGCACGTTATGGTCGGTGATGAGGATGCCGATATTCTTGTATTTGAGTTTCCACACCACTTTCTGTATGTCTTCCACGGCTATGGGATCCACACCGGCAAAGGGTTCATCAAGCATAATGAATTTCGGGTCTATGGCCAGACATCTTGCTATCTCTGTGCGTCGGCGCTCTCCTCCCGACAACTGGTCACCCATATTCTTTCTCACTTTTTCGAGATTGAATTCCTGTATGAGCGTTTCCAGTTTTTCCCTCTGATAGTCTTTGGGTTTACCCGTCATCTCGAGCACCGACTTGATATTATCTTCCACGCTCATCTTGCGAAACACGCTCGCCTCCTGAGCCAGATATCCTATTCCTGCCCTTGCTCGCTTATACACGGGGTAGTCAGTAATCTCAAGGTCATCGAGATATATATGCCCGGCATTTGGCACCACGAGTCCCGTGGTCATATAAAAGGATGTGGTTTTGCCAGCACCGTTGGGGCCAAGCAGTCCCACTATCTCTCCTTGTCTCACGTTTATAGACACGTCGTTTACCACAGTGCGCTTGCCATATTTCTTTACCAGTCCTTCTGTGCGCAGTATGCTACCTCCTGGCTGTGCAATTACAGAAGTTGCTGTTTCGTCTGTCTTCAATATTTCTTCGTTCATATTGTTTTGTAGCCTAAGATTATGATTAGATACCGCCCATATACACTTGTATCATCGCATCATCGGCATGCGTTGGCATGTATCATTTGGCAAAAATACTATTTTTTATTCAAACAACCATAAGATAAGTCACTACCATTTGATGTATTAACAATTTTTTACCTGTAAGAGTAATGACAATAAAACCTTTCTTTTGCAAAAAACTCTTGTGCGATATATGGTTTCTGATATATTTTTCTTAATTTTGCAGGCAAATACAAATCATTAGGCAATGCTCATCAAAAAATCACTTATAACATTCGGCCGATACCTGATGCTTATGGGGCGCACCTTTCAGCGCCCTGAGCGCATGCGCATGTTTCTCAAGGAATATGTCAAAGAGATGGCCCAGTTGGGTGTCAACTCCATTGGTATCGTGCTTCTCATATCCTTTTTTATCGGTGCGGTGATATGCATCCAGATGAAACTCAACATCCAGAGTCCATGGATGCCCCGTTGGGTTACAGGCTACACCACGCGTGAGATTATGCTTTTGGAGTTTTCTTCTTCCATTATGTGTTTGATTCTCGCTGGCAAGGTTGGTTCCAATATCGCCTCCGAGATAGGCACCATGAGGGTCACCCAGCAGATTGATGCTCTCGACATCATGGGAGTAAACTCTGCCTGTTATCTCATTCTGCCCAAGATATTAGGTCTCATCACCATTATGCCCTTCTTGGTTATTTTCTCGTCGGCCACGGGCATTCTGGGGGCATACGCCACGGCATACATAGGTCATGTGCTGTCGCCCTCCGACCTTACATTGGGTTTGCAGCACTCCTTCAATGCCTGGTTTGTATGGATGAGCATCATCAAGAGTCTCTTCTTTGCGTTCATCATTGCCAGCGTGCCGTCATACTATGGCTACACCGTTGGTGGTGGCTCTGTAGAGGTGGGGCGTGCCAGCACAGATGCTGTGGTTAGCAGTAGCGTGCTCATTCTCTTTTCTGATGTGTTCCTCACTCAGTTGCTGTCGTGATTATCCCATACCGTTCATTTACTTAATACCTACAGAAGATGATAGAAGTTAAAAACCTCTGCAAGAGTTTCGAAGACAAGGTCGTGCTCGACAATATATCTCAAACATTTGAGAATGGCAAGACCAATCTCATCATCGGCCAGAGCGGTTCGGGCAAGACCGTATTGATGAAAAACCTTGTTGGTCTGCTCTCTCCCACAAGCGGCAAGGTCTTATATGATGGTCGCGACTTTGTGGGCATGGGCAAGAAAGAAAAGATCATGCTTCGCCGCGAGATGGGCATGATATTCCAGAGTGCAGCCTTATTTGACTCACTGTCGGTATTGGAAAACGTGATGTTTCCCCTTGACATGTTTTCTGAGATGACATACAGAGACAGGGTCAAGAGGGCAAGGATATGCCTTGACCGTGTCAACCTTGTAGAAGCGGAAAACAAGTTTCCCGCAGAAATATCGGGTGGCATGCAGAAGCGTGTAGCCATCGCCCGCGCCATCGCTCTCAATCCTAAATATCTGTTTTGCGACGAACCCAATTCGGGTCTCGACCCCAAGACATCATTGGTCATCGATGATCTCCTCCATAGCATTACCCAGGAGTTTAATATCACCACTATCATCAATACCCACGACATGAACTCAGTGATGGGAATTGGAGAAAACATCCTCTTTATCTATCAGGGTCACAAGGAATGGCAGGGCAAGAGCGAGGATATCATGACCTC
>JALFPC010000116.1 GCA_022782305.1 Prevotella sp.
TCTTTTTAGTCTTACCTCGTCGATGTTTACACCAGCTTGTTTAGCCAGATAGAAAGCCGATGCAATATGTTTTATTCCATGATTAGATGCTATGGCACCCGAATACATCTTGTTGGCATTGGTCTCGTTATACTTCTGACTAAGCTTGCAGATGGCATGGAAAGCCCATCTGCCAGCCTCGCCATAGTCGGTAGCTATGGCAAAGGCAAGGTTTGTATACTCGTCGTAGGTGGGGGCGATATCTATGCCGCTGCTCCGGATTACATCTACAAGGTAATCAAGATCAGACTGATTGTTGATTGCTGATTGCTGATTGTTGATTGCTGATTGCTGATTATTGATTGCTGATTGCTGATTATTGATTGCTGATTGCTGATTATTGATTGCTGATTGCTGGTTACTGATTGCTGATTGCTCATTTCTGTTTGCTGATTCAATATTGTCCATAATTATTATGCTTTAAATTGTTAATATTGTTTGGTTATTTTCTATCTTCGTAACTGTTAGATGTACCAAAATGTTAATCGATATTTATTTTTGCTTCTGGGTCATGACAGATAAAGCAGGCGCGGCACACATCTTTTCCACTCTTATCTATTTCTATATTGTAAACATGTTTGATATAGTATTCCACGCTGTGAAACTTCTCCTGTATCCATCCTGTTATCTTATCTATCTCCTCTGGACTAAGAGGTTTCCCGTCGATCCTTTCGTATATTCCTGTCTGCTCAGTTTTGATATTTATAAAAAGTTTTACACCCTTTCCGCTTGGCGACACGTATGCCAAGGCAACACCCAAGAACTCATCTTTTACCATGAGGTCTCTGATTTGTTTGGCCTCCTCTTCGCTCTCGAGATGGTCTATATCTACAGGCATATACCCTGACAAACCAATGAGGTATCGAGAGGCGCGGTATTCAAACCTGCCGTAAGGTGTTACGAATGGCAACAGGCGACTCTTTGCCTTTTTCATATCCTCTGCGCTGCGCACCCGTTCTGTTCTATCCGCCAGAGCCTTATTAGATGTTATTAAGTTGTGAATAAACTTTAGGTCAAATGTTGCGCTGGGGCGCATCTGGGCACTATATTGAGTGCCATTCTCCACGTATGTAGCGATAGGAGAATTAAAGTAGGACATTGTTTTCATAATCATGTTCTTTTTTTTAAAGTTAATACTAATGCACTCATCACATCTGATGTCATTATATAGGGCCCTTATGACTGTGATTGCTTTACAAAGTTACTAAAAACAATCATTCAATCCAAATCTATTTTGGGAACGACACTTTTTAACGAGTGAACGACACTTTTGCCATTTTTTACACGGCTATAAAGTGATAATTAGGAGGTGACGCTGGGAGGCGTCACCTCAATTTCAAATGCAAAATTATTGCCTTATTTTATATTCTTTTTGTAGCCTCTCCCGATAGGTATCGGTTCTCTATCCACATACAAGAAATTACCTTTTCGGATAGTAGCATAATCCATGTTGACTATATATGATTTATGTATTCTCACAAATCGACCTTCAGGCAACAACTGTTGAATTGCCAACATGTTTTTTGAAACAAGCAGATTTCTATTTGCCATATAAATAATACAATATTGATTATCCCCTTTAATCCATTTGATTGAATTAATCTGAATGATATGCTCACATTTTCTGTCTTTGATTAACAGGTGCATTGGTTTTTCTTCATGCAAGGTGCTTTCCACCTTATTGTTCTCTACGATCTGAACCATTAATTCTTTGATGTTTTCATCAATGACCATTTCAACGCTTAGTCCTTCCATTTCCTTTGGTACTGTGACCACAATTTTCATTTTCTTGCTCATAACTATTTACCTAATTATGTAAATTATATTATTAATTATTTTTTATTTGTTTTAGTATTCACTCGCCATGGAGTAATACATATACAAAATTATAAATAATTAAGTGAAGAAAGGGAAAATATAATCAACTAGACAGATATTGTACAGATTCAAGAATCAGAGTTTGATGCAATTCTGCGACAGCTATCGCAGTTATTGACAAAACAAGAGCAATGGTGACAACAGCGGTATGTTCTGCCATAGGTACCGCTCATTGGGGAAATTGGAAAATTGCATCACGACAAGAAGATTGAAAGTAAGCAAAGGGTCATCACTGTGAAAAGACACCTAATTATTGCACGTCTTTTTACATAAAAAAGAGTTATTTTTCTCAAATTCCTTTGCCGTTTCGCGATTAAAGAGTATATTTGCAGCGGATAAAACAAGATTCGAGAATGGCAAGCAATGAATATATCATAGACAGCATCAAGAAAGTGGCAAGGGATATATTGCCACCAAAGTCTTCATTGCTCCTATTCGGGTCGAGGGCACGCCATGAGGAAAAGGCGAATAGCGACTGGGATATTCTTATCCTGTTAGACAAGCCTCAACTGACATCTGAAGACTATGACTACGCATATCCCTTCAGGGTTTTGGGGTGGGATATGAATGAAGAAATCAATCCGCAAGTGTATTCTAAAAAAGAATGGGAGGGTTACTCATATACCCCATTTTATATGAATGTTGAACAAGATAAAATGGTGCTGATATGAGTCTTAGTGACGAAGAAAGAAGAATTATGGTGGAACATGAACTCAATAAAGCCCATAAGACAATGGAGCAAGTTTATGTTTTGGCTACCAATGAGTTTTGGGACGGAGCTGCCAATCGTTTATATTATGCAGCTTTCCATGCTGTATGTGCACTTCTAATATATGACGGAATAAGCGTCCATACTCACCATGGGGTTAATTCTATGCTTTACATGCAATATGTGAAGACGGGCAAACTGTCTGCAGGATTGGCAAAACTTTTCTCGTCACTACAAACTATGAGGGAGAAAAGCGACTACAACTGCTCCTTCAATGCTTCAAAAGAGATCATCGAACCATTAATAGAACCAACAAACAATTTGATTCGGCAAATAACATTGTTAATTGGCGAGTAGATATTTATACTGGATGAAGGTGAAGGTTGGGCGAATGTTGAAGGAGGAATGTCTGATTCATTAGAAAGGATGTGCACAATGAAAAGCGAAGTAGAAAAAAGGGCTCAGTTTGTATCGTTCTGCATAGAACAATATGCAAAAGCCAAAAATATGACAACAGAAGATATTGTGAATCTATTTGCACAATATGGCATAACGGAACATTTCTGTGAGTTCTACGATGTGCTCCACACACACGGACACAATTGGATCGTAATCAGAACTCCTTCGACATTGCATATCTCAACGCAAACATGCGCATGATAAACTGTTCGCGTTCAGGAGTTGAGCCACTGAAATTCTGGTGGCTGTTTAAGACCGTAGGCATAGAAGGCTGGACAGAACAAGCTACGGCAATAATGAAGAATATAGCCTACCTCGTGTCGGAACTCACCCGTATAGGATGGCCTTGCTGGAACAACAAATACAGCAACACCTTGTTTTTTAAGCGTCCCTCCGACGATATGGTGTCGAAATACAATCTTGCCCACAGCTACGACGAACGCTTCGGGGGCGACCTCTCCCATGTGGTAGTGATGCAGCATGTCAAGAAGGAAGTCATCAACAAGTTTATCGCTGAGCTCGAAGGCCCCCTGACTTCCACAGCCAGGTAAAGGCCGACGCCACGAGGGACAGACAGAACAATAAAAATGGCTATCCGAAGATAGCCAAAATGGGGCGGCCCGATAAAGTTCCAACCCCCACGCATACTCAGCGGGTAGTCATTGAAGACGCTGCAAATATACACATTTATCTTCAAATAACAAACAAAACATGAAATAATTATTCTTTTCTTCAAAAATTGGCTCTTCAACGTCAGAAAGAAGAATGCCATCAAGCGGTGGGAGTGTCTTAGATAATAGAATTTTTGCAATAATTTGATTGAAAATCAGTCATTTATATACTGTGTAATATTCTTAAAATTCTACAAATTATTTGGTTTGTATTAATTTTTTCTTTACCTTTGCACCCGAAAAAGAAAATAGGTGACATTAGTATCTCGTGGTGAGATGGTCATACTTAGTTAGTAACTGGAGATAATACATATAGTCTTTAGACAATTGTATAGACATTTGGTTGACTTGTATAGACACCTTTTGTTATGCTCCAAAAAGTATTTTATTATGAACAGATTATTCAGGATTACATGTTTAAGTTTATTTTTTTCTGTAAGATTTATGATTGTTGCCGGTGCAAACACTCCGGAGAACAATTTTGATTGGTCAAAAGTTATCGACGCAATCATTGCTGTAGAGAGCAATGGCAATCCAAAGGCAGTTAGTGGCAAGTCTTGTGGTGCCATGCAGATCACTCCGATATGTGTAAAGGAATGTAACAACATTCTCAAGAAGCTCAATAGCAGTAAAAGGTATACACTCAATGACCGTTTTAGCGTGGAGAAATCCAAAGAGATGTTTCTGCTTATCCAATCTTATTTTAATCCATCTAATGATGTTGAGAAGGCAATTAGGTCGTGGAATGGTGGCAACAACTACAGCAAGAAAGGTACTCAGCGCTATTATGAAAAGGTGATGAGGAAGTTAAAGAATTGATATTATTACATTGAAATATTAAAAGTTGAGGATTATTGTGAATTTGTTATGGTTTTTTGCCCAATAACGATTATATTTGCAGTCTAATACTTTAATTATTTATCAAGATGTCAACAGGAATTATTATTTTAATTGTATTGGTTGTTATTGCAGTGATGTGTGTCAGCATATATAACAACCTCGTGAAACTAAGAAACAATCGTGAAAACGCATTTGCAAATATCGATGTGCAACTCAAGCAGCGTCATGATCTTATACCACAGTTGGTGGCTACAGTAAAGGGGTATGCTACCCATGAGAAGGAATTGCTGGAGAAGGTAACGGCAGCACGCTCTGCCGCCATGGGAGCTACCACTATCAATGGCAAGATAGAGGCTGAAAACACTCTCAGCACAGCCCTTTCTGGCTTGAGAGTTTCGCTTGAGGCATATCCAGATCTCAAGGCAAACCAGAATTTCCTTCAGTTGCAGGGTGAGATTTCAGATATCGAAAACAAGTTGGCTGCTACCAGACGATTCTTCAACTCTACTACCAAGGAGTTAAACAATGCTGTGCAGACCTTCCCATCTAATCTCCTGGCTGGTATGTTCGGATTCAAGAAAGAGCCCATGTTTGAGATTCCTCAGACAGAAAGGGCTACTTATGACAAAGCTCCAGAGATTAGTTTCTGATTATGAAATATGTAGGAATGTATACCCAGGTCAGGCGCAACAACATGCTCAGTGTGTTGTTGCTCCTTGCTTTTCCTGCCATTATATTGGGAATGATATGGGTGTTTTTTGCATTGATAAGTTATTTTGGCAATACCTATTACGATGAATATGGCAATGTGGTAAACGTTATGGATACCGACTATGTTAATTCACAGTTTTTGGCCTGTCTGCCATGGGTGGTAGGAGGTGTAGGTATTTGGTTTGCCATTGCTTATTTCTCCAATACATCTATGATAAGGAATGCCACTGGTGCCCGTCCTGTGACCCGCAAGGAATGCCCGAGGGTTTATAATATCGTTGAGAATCTCTGCATGACCTGTGGTATGGACATGCCCAAAATCAACGTGATTAATGACCCGATGCTAAATGCTTTTGCAAGCGGAATAGACAAGAACAGTTATACGGTAACGGTAACCACTGGTCTTCTCGACCTTTTGGATGATGATGAACTGGCTGGCGTGATTGGTCATGAACTCACCCACATCCGCAATCGCGACACCCGTCTGCTCATTACAAGCATTATCTTTGTGGGAATAATATCCACTGTCATGAGCATGGTGGTGAGGATGATATACCATCAGTTCTATTTCGGCAGGGTGAGCAGAGACAACCAGAAGGGTAACGGAGCGAGCATTATTGTGGTGCTGCTCGTGGGGGTGGTATGCTGTGCTATAGCATATCTTTTTACACTCCTTACCCGTTTTGCCATCAGCAGGAAACGTGAGTATATGGCAGATGCAGGAGGATCAGAAATATGCGGCAATCCAAGGGCATTGGCATCTGCATTGCGCAAGATATCCAATGACCCCGGACTGGCAGATGTGGAGCGCGAGGATGTGGCACAGTTGTTTATTATCCATCCGCAAAGTCTCACATCAGGTTCGATAATGGGATTCTTCAGCAATCTCTTCAGTACCCATCCGAGCACAAAGAGACGCATAGAGATACTCGAACAGTTTTAGTGTCTCCGCATATATATTATCTCCTTTGACTATTTCTGCTGATAGTCGAAATAGTCAAAGGAGGCACTACCGCTACCTGTAGCATACATACCAAGGATGCAACCAGTGAATCCTCCCACCACTTCAGTACTCAAGAGTTGTGTGTCGACAGTGTTGATGATACATGGTTGATGCTGATTGTCAGTCATATATCCAAGGGAATATTTCTTAGGAGAGCATTGTATGGTGAGAGTAACCTTGCTGTCGCTTATGGTCATGGGTACAGACTCTTTTACCACCGACATGAGGGTGACGCGCGAGTATACAGACAACTGGCCGTCAAGTGCACGTTTTATGAATATCTCACAATGCCCATTGTGAATTTGGTAAGCAGTTATTCCCGCTTCATCACCCTTGTTCAATCCCGAGGCATCTACGCAAGAGATGACCGAGCATGAGGCACTCTGCTGGCGGCGTCCCATGAAGGTAGGGTGGTCATTTTCGGTTAGTGAACTTGCTGATGCTGTCAGCGTTAGTTTATTGTCAGATATACGATATCTCTCCGTTATAGGGTTTTGGATATGGATCCATTCATGTGAAAGAAGTCCAAACCCTTTGGCTGCTGAATTGCTTATCTTGCATCCCGTGTTGGCAATATCCGTTTTTTCCACGAGAGGATTATTGCCGTTAACTACCGGCCATTTGTCTTTCTCCCATACCACAGGTGCGAGGAATGTTTCTCTGCCGATATGATGATAGCTGCCTTCATATTGTCTGAATGCGAGCATCGACATCCACCAGTTGCCATCATAATCTTCGATGAGGTCGCCATGCCCAGTGCCCTGGATATTGCTTGACTGTGCATCAACGCTGCAGTGTGTGAAGATAGGGTTGTGGGGATTGCTCTCATAAGGTCCAAAGATATTCTTGCTTCTGGCCATGGTCAACTTATGCGCAATCTCGGTGCCGCCTTCTGAGATGAGCAGATAGTAATAATTGTCTTTCTTGTATATATGTGGCCCCTCGGGATAGCGTCCGCCCGTGCCACGCCATATCACCTTACTGTCGGTGAGTTGCTTTCCCGTGGTTTTGTCTATTTCGCAGAGGGTGATGGCATTGTCGGGATTGCTCACCATATAACATCTGTCGCCATCAAAATACAGAGAAGGATCTATGCCGCCCTGCTTGAGATATATGGGCATGCTCCATGGACCACGAGGATCTTTGGCCGTAACCATGAAATTGCCCTTGCCGCCCACATTTGTTGTGATCATATAAAAAATGCCATCATGAAATCTGATGGTAGGTGCATAGATGCCTGTCCATGAAGTGGCGCGCTTCAGGTCGAGTTGCTCGTTGCGGTCGATGACATATCCTATTTGTTCCCATTTTAGCATGTCGCTGCTTTCGAAGATGGGAACGGCGGGGAAATATTGAAAAGAAGAGCAAACGAGATAATACTTGCCGTTGGCCTTGCAAACCGAAGGGTCGGGATGGAATCCTGGAATTATCGGATTATTATAGTTGGTGGCATATGCCATAATGGCCACGAGTGAAAGGGCAAGAGAAAGGAAAAAAGGTCTGATGGTTTTCATTATCAGCAGATTAATATATCAGCAGATTAGTAGTATATATAATAAGGTGTGGCAAGAGATAAACAAAAAAGGTGTGGCAAAGCAATCTTTGCCACACTCAATATATTGTATTACTTGTTGTTTTGCTGTTTGAGCAGGTCACGGATTTCGGTGAGCAGTTTCTCTTCAGCAGTAGGAGCTGGAGGAGTAGCAGGAGTTTCTTCTTTCTTCTCTTCCTTTTTCTTTTTCTTTGCGAGGTGGTTGATACCCTTGACGAGCATAAACACACAGAATGCGATGATGGTGAAATCGATCAGTGTCTGTATGAACGCACCGTAGTTGATGGTGGCAGCCTCCATTTTCTCCACACCCAGGTCAACGGCTGGCAACTCAACTTTTAGGTCGCTAAAGTTGACACCACCAATAAGCCATCCTATTGGAGGCATGATGATATCGTTGACAATAGACGTTACTATTTTGCCGAAGGCCCCACCGATTATAACACCGACAGCCATATCGACAGCGTTACCTTTGACGGCAAACTCCTTAAATTCATTGATGAACTTACCCATAATGATAGTTTTTTAAATTATTTAATGTGATTTTGGTGCAAATATAAAAAAAAAATTGTAATTTTGCGGTCGAAAAGATAAGAAAAGTGCAAATGGGCAGTCTTTTTAGACCATTCCATGTGCTTTTTCCCTGGAGTCAGGGCTATGTAAGTAATAATTTAGGATTGTTTTAAACCCTTTTAAAATATAAAGTAAAATGATTAAGATTGGTATTAACGGATTTGGTCGTATCGGCCGTTTCGTTTTCCGCGCAGCTCAGACTCGCGACGACATTCAGGTAGTAGGTATCAATGACCTTTGCCCAGTTGATTACTTGGCTTACATGCTTAAGTATGACACCATGCACGGTGCTTTCGATGGCACTATCGAGGCAGACGTTGAAAACAGCAAACTCATCGTCAATGGTAAGGAAATCCGCGTAACTGCAGAGCGCAACCCTGCAGACTTGAAGTGGAACGAGGTAGAGGCTGAATATGTTGTTGAGTCTACTGGTCTGTTCCTGACTCAGGAGAAGGCTCAGGCTCACATCGAGGCTGGTGCTAAGTACGTAGTTATGTCAGCTCCTTCTAAGGACGCTACTCCTATGTTCGTATGCGGTGTAAACTTCGACAAGTATGAGAAGGGCACACAATTTGTTTCTAACGCTTCTTGCACCACAAACTGCTTGGCTCCTATCGCTAAGGTATTGAACGACAAGTTCGGTATCACAGACGGTTTGATGACAACTGTACACTCTACTACTGCTACACAGAAGACTGTAGATGGTCCTTCTCTCAAGGACTGGCGTGGTGGCCGTGCCGCTTCTGGCAACATCATCCCATCTTCTACTGGTGCTGCTAAGGCTGTAGGTAAGGTTATTCCTGAGCTCAACGGTAAGTTGACAGGTATGTCAATGCGTGTTCCTACTCTCGACGTTTCTGTTGTTGACCTCACTGTAAATCTGGCTAAGCCAGCTACTTACGAGGAGATCTGCGCAGCTATGAAAGAGGCTTCTGAGGGTGAGTTGAAGGGTGTACTCGGTTACACTGAGGACGCTGTCGTATCTTCTGACTTCCTCGGTGATACACGTACTTCTATCTTCGACGCTAAGGCTGGTATCGCTCTTACCGATACATTCGTAAAGGTTGTATCTTGGTATGACAATGAGATCGGTTACTCTAACAAGGTGCTCGAGCTCATCGCCCACATGAAGAAGGTAAACGGCTAATTTTTTTAGTCCGAAAGAATATTATTTGGCCGTTCAGCATTGCTGGACGGCTTTTTTTTATTACTTTTGCACCCGAAGTTATATTATGTCAACACAGATGATAACCATATTAGGTCCAACGGCCAGCGGAAAGACAACTCTGGCTGCCCATCTGGCTGAGCATTTAGGCAATGCTGAGATTATAAGTGCCGACTCACGCCAGGTGTACAGGGGTATGGATATAGGTACGGGCAAGGACCTCTGCGACTATACCGTTAATGGTGTGCATATCCCATACCATCTCATTGATATTGCAGATGCTGGCAGCAAGTATAACCTCTTTCAGTATCAGCATGATTTCGTAAAGGCCTATGATGATATTATGGCGAGGGGAGCCACTCCGATATTATGTGGTGGCACGGGCTTGTATCTCGAGTCGGTAATAAAGGGTTATCATCTCTCGGCGGTGCCCGAGAATAAGGAATTGCGCGACCGCTTGTCAGACAAGACACTCGAAGAACTAACTGTCATCCTCACTGAACTCAAAAAGCGCAACGGCAGCAATATGCACAATACCACAGATGTGGACACAGCAAAACGTGCCATCAGAGCCATAGAGATAGAGACAGTCAATGGCGAGCACCCTATGGCATCTGCAGATGTGCCTAATATTGACACACTGGTGATAGGGGTAGACATAGACCGCGAGGAGCGACGCAGCAAGATATCCAAACGATTGCGTGACCGCCTCGACAATGGTATGGTGGACGAGATACGCGGATTGCTGGATGGCGGCATACCTGCCGACGATCTGATATACTACGGACTTGAATACAAATATGTGACCGAGTATGCCATTGGTAGGCTGACATACGAAGAGATGTTTGAGAAACTGGAGATAGCCATCCATCAGTTTGCAAAACGCCAAATGACATGGTTCAGAGGAATGGAACGCAGGGGCACCACCATCCATTGGGTGGACGCCTCGCTGAGCATGGAAGAGAAAATACAATATATTAAACGATTATGGCAGTAGAGACAACAAAATGGGGAGTGCTGTATTGTCCCAAGAAAACCCTGGCTGGCAGTCGCCGCCACCGTGAGAAGATTCAGCGCGCACTGAATGCCAGTGGCATCGACTATGATTTTGTGCAGAGCGAGAATATGAACAGTGTGGAGAGACTGGCCACCATGCTCATCAACAATGGATATAAGACGATAATAGTGGTGGGGGGTGACGGTGCTCTCAACGACGTGCTCAATTGCCTCATGAATGCCGACAAAGAGGTGAGAGACGGCATAGCCCTTGGAGTTATACCCAATGGACTGGTAAACGACTTTGCCCGATTCTGGCGTTTCAAGGAGAGTGATATAACCCAGTCGGTGGAATGGCTTGCAAAACGCAGGGTGAGAAAAGTGGATGTGGGATGCATCCATTATACCACCGCCGACGGCATAGACCGCCGACGCTTTTTCCTCAATTGTGTGAACATCGGACTTAGTGCCGATATCATGAATCTGCGCCGGCAGGCACGCAAACTGCTCGGATCACGCACTTTGTCGTTTATATCATCGCTAATGCTCATGCTCTTTCATCGCCTCGACTACAAGATGCACATCAAGATAAATTCCGACGAGATAAATCGCAGGGTGATGACCATGTGCATAGGCAGCGGACGAGGATACGGACAGACACCCAATGCAGTGCCATATAACGGCATGCTTGATGTGTCGGTGGTGTATCATCCCAAGATAGCACAGTTGGTGGCAGGTATATGGCTGCTCATCACAGGCCGGTTTCTCAATCACCGCAGCGTGCATCCATATCGCACTCGCAAGGTGGAAATGCTGGAAGCTAAGCATGCCATGGTGGGAGTGGATGGCAGACTGCTCAAGAAACCAGTGGGCAGATATACCATTACGGTAGACCAGGAAGCCATACAGTTCCTCATCTCAGACTGACCAAAGGAGATCTTTCCATATCTCAGACAGAGCGGAAATAAATGCCTTATGGTGCAATCATCTGTACAAAAAATGTATTTATCATGACAAAATCCATTTGCAAAAGTTGCAAATGGATTGTTTTTTTAGAAATAATTGAAATTTTCTATGAATTATTTTGTTTATAACACATAAAAATTGTAACTTTGGGGTGGATTGAGAGGAATGTCAACAGCACACCTCCACCAACTATTACTACGTGATAATTATAACTATAAATATTAATACCTTATATAACAGGGACTATGAGCTATTTACGATTTGAAAAAGCAGTAATGACTAACTTAGAAGAATCGTTGCACAAGGAATTGTTGCGCACCAATCGTTCCGGAGCATATTCATGTTCTACTGTGGTAGATTGCAACACACGCAAATACCATGGACTATTGGTAGTGCCAGTGCCTGAACTGGATGACGAGAATCATGTATTGTTGTCATCTATGGATGTGACGGTCATTCAACATGGTGCAGAATTCAATCTCGGTCTGCACAAGTATCAGGGAAACAACTTCAGCCCTAAGGGGCACAAGTACATCCGTGAGTTTGATTGCGACAAGGTGCCCACCACACTCTATAGGGTGGGAGGTGTGCTATTGAAGAAAGAGGTGGTATTTCAACATTATGAAGACCGTATCCTCATACGCTATACACTCGTAGATGCTCATTCTGCCACCACATTGCGATTCCGCCCATTCCTGGCATTCCGCAGCGTGCGACAGTTTACTCATGAGAATTCTACCGCCAGTCGTTCGTATGACGAGGTGGAAAACGGAATAAAAACCTGTATGTATGCCGGATATCCCGACCTGTATATGCAGTTTAGCAAAAAGAACACCTTCGTATATCAGCCCGACTGGTATCGTGGCGTGGAATATCCCAAAGAGCAGGAGCGAGGCTATGCTTCCAATGAAGATCTATATGTGCCGGGATATTTTGAGATGGACATCAAAAAGGGTGAGAGCATAGTGTTTGCCGGTTCCACCTCACCATCCAAAACAGGCGGTCTGAAAGCACTGTTTACCAAAGAGGTGGACGACCGTTCACCACGTGATAACTTCATCCACTGCCTTGTTAACGCAGCACATCAGTTTCATCGCCGCGAAAAGAATGACGATCGTTATCTGTTGGCTGGCTACCCATGGTTTAAATCACGCGCCCGCGACACATTCATAGCACTGCCAGGTTTGACCCTTGCGATTGGCGAAGAAGACTATTTTGAACTGGTTATGCAGACAGCCCAGAAGGGATTGTATGAGTTTATGCAAGATAAACCTCTCACCGTCAAGATAGCAGAGATCGAAAAACCAGACGTGCCATTGTGGGCCATCTGGTCGGTTCAGCAGTATGCCAAGTTCTGCGGCGAAGGCAAATGCATAGAGAAATACGCCAAACTTGTAGACGATATCATCACATACATAATGGAAGGTGGCCATCCTAACCTGCGTCTTGACGACAATGGACTGCTCTATAGCGAAGGCCGCGATGTGGCAGTGACATGGATGAACTCTACGGCCAACGGACGCCCCGTGGTACCACGCACAGGATATATCGTTGAGTTTAACGCACTCTGGTATAATGCACTGCGCTTTGGCGCCATGCTCAAGAGGCAGCAGGGAGACGAGGCTGGAGCAACCGAACTGGAAAGCAAGGCAGAGGTTACCAAGACATCCTTCGTATCCACATTTCTCAATGAATATGGCTATCTGCTCGACTATGTGGATGGCAACATGATGGACTGGAGCGTGCGCCCCAACATGATCTTTGCAGTGGCACTCGACTATTCACCACTCAACTCCGACCAGAAACGCGGAGTCTTGGATATCTGCACACGCGAATTGCTCACACCAAAGGGACTGCGCTCTCTCTCGCCAAAGAGTGGAGGATACAACCCTATGTATGTAGGGCCGCAGACACAGCGCGACTATGCATACCATCAGGGCACCGCATGGCCATGGCTCGGCGGATTCTATATGGAAGCATGTCTGCGCATGTATAAGCGCACACGACTCAGCTTCATAGAGCGCCAAATGGTGGGATATGAGGATGAGATGAGCCGTCATTCTATCGGCACCATATCCGAACTCTTTGATGGCAACCCACCATTCCTGGGACGCGGAGGCATGTCCTTTGCCATGAATGTGGCAGAGATTCTGCGTACATTGAAATTATTAGAGAAATATACCTATCAGAAATAACTGAAACCGATATAAGACTATGAAAGTACTAATGTTTGGTTGGGAATATCCCCCACATGTGTTTGGTGGACTCGCCACCGCCAATTACGGTATCAGTCAGGGTTTGCATGCCCAGGGCGACATGGAAATTGTACTGTGCCTCCCCAAGCCCTTTGGTGATGAGGACCGTAGTGCAGCTCGCATAGTTGCGATGAATTGCGTGCCTATCGCATGGCGCGATGTTGATTACGACTATGTGAAGGGTCGCATCGGCAATGTCATGGACCCAGAATATTACTATAAGTTGAGAGAGCATATATATGCCGATTTCAACTATATGAATGTCAACGACCTTGGATGTATGGAGTTTGCAGGTGGATATCCATCAAATCTTCATGAAGAGATAAACAACTATTCGGTGATAGCAGGACAGGTGGCCCGTACTGAGGATTATGATATCATACATGCCCACGACTGGCTCACTTATCCCGCAGGAATACATGCCAAGCAGGTGAGCGGCAAACCATTGTGCATACATGTGCATGCCACCGATTTTGACCGCAGCCGAGGAAAGGTAAACCCCACCGTATATAGCATAGAGAAAAACGGTATGGATTGGGCAGACTGCATAATGTGTGTGAGTGAGCTCACCCGACAGACCGTCATCAACCAGTATCATCAGGACCCACGCAAGGTGTTCACCATGCACAATGCCGTATATCCTCTGCCTAAGGAGTATGATGAGATACCACGTCCAGACCACACCAACAAGGAGAAGGTGGTTACATTCCTCGGACGTATCACCATGCAAAAGGGACCAGAATATTTTGTGGAAGCAGCCAATATGGTGCTCCATCGCACCCGAAACGTAAGGTTCTGTATGGCAGGATCGGGAGATATGATGAACGCCATGATACAACTGGCTGCTGAGCGCGGCATTGCCGACCGCTTCCACTTCCCGGGATTCATGCGTGGCAAGGAGGTGTATGAATGTCTCAAGGACTCGGATGTGTATGTGATGCCATCGGTGAGCGAACCCTTCGGTATCTCACCACTCGAGGCCATGCAGTGCGGCACTCCTACCATCATATCCAAACAGAGCGGTTGCGCCGAAATCCTTGACAACTGCATAAAGGTGGACTATTGGGACATACACGCATTGGCAGACGCTATCTATTCAATCTGCGCAAACGAAAGCCTCTTCAACTATCTTAAGGAAGAAGGCAAGCGAGAGGTTGACCAGATTACATGGGAGAAAGTGGGCGCACGCATCAAGAGCCTGTATGAACGCACACTCAACAATCAGTTGTGGTAATCTCCACACCTTATTATATATAATATAAACAAAGACAAAACAATCTAAAAAATCCAAGCGTTATGAAAACAATATGCTTATATTTTGAGATACACCAGATAATCCATCTCAAGCGTTATCGTTTCTTTGATATCGGTACCGACCATTACTACTATGATGACTACGAGAACGAACGTAGCATCAGCGACATAGCAGAGCGCTCTTATATGCCTGCACTAAACACACTCCTTTCGATGATAAAGGAAAACGGCAAGTATTTCAAGGTCGCTTTCTCTATCTCAGGAGTGGGTATGGAGCAACTCGAAATGCATGCCCCACAGGTATTGCAGAAACTGCAGGAACTCAACGACACAGGATGTGTTGAATTCCTCGCAGAACCATATTCTCATGGTCTGTCATCATTGGCCAATGAAGAGACCTTCCAGGCAGATGTAAAGAAGCAGTGCGCTAAGATGGAAGAATACTTCGGCAAGAAACCAACCGTGTTGCGCAACTCATCACTCATATATAGCGATGACATAGGCGGACAGGTAGCTGCTATGGGCTTCAAGGGCATGCTTACTGAAGGTGCCAAGCATGTGCTCGGATGGAAATCGCCACATTATGTTTATCACTGCAATATAGCCCCCAACCTCAAATTACTGTTGCGCGACGTAGTGCTCAGCGATGATATTTCACTGCGCTTTAACAATAGCGAATGGGAGGGATACCCACTCTTTGCCGACAACTATATCAATCGTATAGCCGCATTCCCCGAGGAGGAGAGAGTGATCAATATCTTCATGGAACTCTCTGCACTGGGTATAGCACAGCCATTGTCAAGCAATATCCTCGACTTCATACATGCACTGCCGGCATGCGCCAAAGCCAAAGGCATAGACTTTGCCACACCTACAGAGATATGCACCAAGGCCAAGAGTGTGGGACAGCTCGACGTGCCCGACACACTGTCGTGGGTAGACGAGGAGAGAGACGTGAGCTGCTGGCTGGGCAATGCCATGCAGCGTGAAGCTTTTAACAAACTCTATAGCGTTGCCGACCGTGTACGCATAGCCAACGACCCACGCATCTGCCAAGACTGGGATTACCTGCAGGCAAGCAACAACTTCCGCTTTATGACCACCAAACCATCTGCAGTGGGACTCGACAGAGGAATATATAGTGGACCTTTCGATGCGTTCACCAATTATATGAACGTGCTCGGCGACTTCATCAACAGAGTAAACAGCCTATATCCTGAGGAGATTGACAATGAGGAACTCAATGCTCTGCTCACCACCATCAAGAACCAAGGTGATGAGATTGATAGCAAGGATAAGACTATTGAGCGACTCAAGGCAAAACTTGAGAAACTGCAAGCCGCAGAGGAGAAACTGAAGGCAAAAGTTGAAAAGACCGCAAAGTCAAAGGCCGAGAAGGTCGCAAAACCAAAGGAAGAGAAAGCAGAAAAACCTGCTGCCAAGAAATCTGCTGCCAAGAAAACCGCCGTTAAGGAGGAGAAATAAATGGTAGAGCAGAAATAATACCATAACCAAGAGGGTGTGTCAAGAGAGATTGGCACACCCTCTTTTTCTCCCTGCACTTGGTGAGAGAAATGATATTTTTTCTGGATATTGTTTCGTATAATAATAATTTTTTGTATTTTTGCAATAGAAACCAATAACATGTGCAAAATGTGCAGGAATAAATATTATATACTGACCATATCATTGCTTTTTTCGTTTGTCGTTACCACCAAGTTGATGTCGCAACCATTTTGTGAAGTGACCACTTTCAATATGCGCGACGGACTGGCTGCCAATACTATATCGGGCATAGCCCAAACACCCAACGGACGCATGTGGTTCTCCACATGGAATGGATTGTCGTCGTATGATGGCTTACGCTTTGAATCTTTCCGCAACCAGCGGGGCTATGGAGATATGCTCTCGTCAAACAGACTACTCATGGTACGTCCCAACTCGCAGGGAGACATCTGGTTTACCACTTACGACCAGTCGCCATTCCTCTTCGATACCCATAAGTGCCAGTTTGTGGATATCATGGACATCATCCGCAAAAAGACTGCACGTGATGTGAGCATCCGTGATATCTATACCCTGCCATCAGGATATACATGGATGACGGAGAATGAAGGACCGGTATGCATACGATTCAAGGATGACAACATATCCAAACCAGAGATACTGCTGCTTGAAGACGACAACATTATAAAGAAGGTGAAGCAAGACAGCAAGGGGCGCGAATGGCTCTTTACACAGAAGGGACTGATGCGCTATGGCAGCAAGCGTACATACCAGAAGAATATTGAGCATTTTGCCGAATATAAGAATACAGCCTTGTTTGCATCCACAGATGGGCACCTCTTTGTCTATTCTCCAAATGAAGACACCATGAGGCCACTCACTCTGCCCCAGGCAATTACAAGCATCAACGATATGATTGTGGTTGGGGACGATATTATATTGGCCACCAACAATGGACTAACCGTGGTAAACATGCCATCGCTAAAGTCGCGCATTATTTCTGTGCAAGGGCCATCGCAACCTTCTTCAGAGGTGACGCGTATCTTTGCAGACTCGCACCATAGGGTATGGGCATTCACTCGAAGTCAGGGTGTCACATTAGTCACACTAAGTGCCAACCCCACCGTGGCATCGTTGACATCGCATGCCGATAGTCCCATACACAAGACAGAATCCAAAATACCTTTCTTCCATCAAGATGCCAACGGTACCGTGTGGATCGCACCTACAGGAGGCACTTTCAGTTATTATTGTGAGTCAGAAAGTAGGTTGGTGCCCTACACCCTTAAAGCTGGCAACGGCACTTTTTATAGTCCATCGCTCATAGACAAGAGATATGTAGACCTGCAGGGCAACGTATGGTTTACAGGTCAGCATGACCTCCATCTGGCCAATTTCGGCTATCATCATGTGCATTTCTCACCATCCATGCCCAATCAAGAGGTGCGGGCCCTGCTTCGCGATCGCAGTGGGCAAACATGGACTGGTACCTACAATGGTGAGGTAATCATAGAACGTCCTGGACAGCCACGCTCATTCCTTACACCATCAGGCACATTCTCATCCACTCCCGTGGCTTTCTCAACCAGGATATACGCATTGGCCGAAGACAAGCGCGGACGTATGTGGATAGGCACAAAGGGTAGGGGGCTCTATCTTTATGACAATGGCAATATCACCCATTTCATGCCCGACAGCAAAGACGAATATGCCATCAACAATGATAATATCTATGATATTGACATAGACAACCATAACCGTATATGGGTGGCCACATACGGAGGGGGAGTCAACCTCATAGACGAGCGACAGGGAAAGATACGGTTTATAAATGCCACCAACCAACTCAGCAACTATCCGCTTAAGAAATTCCATTCCGTGAGGCGAATCACCCATACTGCCAAGGGAGAGATGATACTATCTACCACAGGAGGACTGGTCACCTTCAGCGGACAATTCGTGTCGCCATTGAAGATAAAGTTCTTCAAAAGCTCACATATCACTGGAGACACCGCCAGCCTCTCCACTTCTGATGTCATGCAGACTCTCGTCACATCATGCGGCGACATCTATACCATTACCCTCGGTGGTTCGCTGCAAAAAGTGGCCAGCAAGTCATTGCTTACAGACAATATCCGTTTTGCAGCTACAGGCGTAGACTCTGATGAGGGACTTCTGCAGGCGATGACCGAAGACAGCGATGCATTTCTATGGGTGTTTAGGGAGAGTTCAATGTTGCGCTACAACCCTGCTGACGGCACTGTACTCAGATATGGTTCAAACACTATCGGGGATAATATGCAGTTGACAGAAACCAGACCTGTATATGACTGTCGCGACAACAAAATACTCGTGGGAGCGGGAGGTGGATATCTCTGTTTCAACCCAAGAGATATCAAGACACGAGATTTCACTCCACAGATTATCTTCAGTAGCGTGCTCTTTCAGGGCAACAGCAAGCGTGTGCCTGTGCTAAATATTGATGAGCTGGATGTGCCCTCTGACCACCGAAACCTAACCATCTTCTTCACAGCAGTGGACTATACTGATAAGTCGCTAATACGTTATGCTTACAAGTTGCAGGGAGTAGACGAAGACTGGAACTATGTGGGAGCATCAAACAGTGTATCCTTCAATCAATTGCCAAAAGGTCATCACCGCCTTCTGGTCAAGAGTACCAACAGCGATGGTATATGGGTAAACAATGTGGCGGCTCTCGACATCTATTCACATCCCACTTTCTGGGAGTCATGGTGGGCATGGGTGTTATATATACTGATGTTTTGTGGTGCTCTCTATATGGTATTCTATATCTATAACCTCAAGGCAAGGGCTATGCTGGAGCGTGAACTGGGAGAGATGAAGAGCCGCTTCTTTGCCGACATCAGTCATAAGCTTCGCACCCCACTCACGCTCATAGGTGGCCCCGTGGCAGAAGTGCTCAAGAATAACACCCTTACCGAGCAGGCCCGCCAGCATCTCGAGATGGTGGAACGCAATGCTAAACGCATGCTTGAACTCGTCAACCAGATGCTCAAATACAGCAAGGATCATGGCACTTATATCAGTGACGACAATGCCAGTGACAATATCTCCGATGCACCATCACCACTTACCGACACACCGATGCCAGCCTCCGAAAGTAGCAAGTTCCGCATTCTGGTGGTTGAAGACAATGCCGACCTCAGGTCATTCCTCGTGTGTATCCTTTCCGACAGCTATGAGGTGCTTCAGGCTGCCAATGGTAAGCATGGCTTGGAGATAGCAGAGCGAGATATGCCCGACTTCATTATCACCGATGTGATGATGCCAGAGATGAATGGTTTGGAGATGGTGCACCTTATTAAGCAGAATACAGATATATGCCATATTCCTATTATTGTGCTCAGCGCCAAGGCATCGCTCGATGATCGCCTACAGGGACTAAAAGAGGGTATAGATGATTATATAACCAAGCCGTTCAGTGCCACATATCTCAAATTGCGCGTGCATAACATCATCAACCAGCGACAGGCCATACAGGCACGCTATCTGGAGCAGCTTAAACCCGAGGATAACAAAAGTTACCGCCTCGACACACCAGAGATACGAGATGCCGACAGTGATATGATGAAGAGCTTGCTGGAGTATCTCGAGAAGCACATCTCTGATCCCAACCTCCGCATTGAAGACCTGGCTGATGCTGTCAACCTGGGACGCACGGTATTCTATGGTAAGATCAAGAGCATAGTGGGCATGTCGCCAGTTGACTTCCTCAGACATATACGCATGCAGAGGGCAGAGGAACTCATCACCAAGAGCCAGTATCCTTTCTCGCAGATTGCATATATGGTAGGCTTCTCCGACCCGAAATATTTCAGCAAATGCTTTAAGAAAGAAACGGGCATGACACCATCAGAATACAGAAACGCCAAGGGATTATAATCAATCCCCTGGCGTTTCTTGGCCTTCAAAAGTGCCATAAATATGGATTAGGCATGCAGCAAAATATGCTTAGGCATGCTAATATAATATCTTTTATTTCACTTTTACCTCTATGGTCTTGAGGTCGCAGTCGCGGCTTGAGTTTCCCACCATCATTTGGTATTTGCCTGCCACCACACGCATCACGTTATGCTCGGGATCCCAACCCTCAAAGTTGCCGCGTTTGAAATCGATGCTTATCACTTTCTTTTCGCCTGCCTTGAGGCTTACTCGCTTGAAAGCCTTTAGAGTCTTGTTAGGTCCTTCAGTGTCGGCAATGCGTTTTATGTATACCTGTACCACCTCGTCGCCATCACGTTTGCCAGTGTTTGTCACTTCCACTGTTACCACGCCTTTCTTGGCATTATATTTCGGTGTGCCGAACTCAAAAGTGGTATAACTCAAACCATAACCGAAACAGAAGAGAGGTTGTTCCTTCATATACCTGTAGGTTCGTCCAGCCATCTTATACTCCTCGAAGTCTGGCAACTGTTGTGTGTTCTTATAGAATGTGACTGGCAGTTTTCCCGATGGGTTTACATCGCCGAAGAGAATCTCGGCAACAGCAGTACCGCCCTGCTCACCTCCATACCATGCCTGTAGGATGGCGTCACAACTGCTTATTTCGGGTTCCAGTGCCACGGCACTACCAGAGCAGTTCACCAATACCACCTTCTTGCCAGCATCATGCAGGGCTGCAAGGAGTTGGCGTTGTTTCTTTGGTAGTTCGATATCTGTGCGGTCACCACCCTTGAAACCAACCTCGTTCACTTTCATTTCTTCGCCCTCAAGACGTGGTGAGATGCCACCTGCAAACACCACGATGTCGGCATCTCTCACGGCATATATGATATCCGAAACCCTAAGGCTGTCGCTGTTTCTTGTATGTCCGCATCCGCGTATGAAGCGGGCTTCAGGCTGGTAGTTGTGAATACCGTCGAGTATGGTCATAGTGGCAGTGGGAGTACCGTTATAATTGCCCCACATCATCTCGGCATCGTTGGCATTGGGACCCATCACCACAATCTTGGCATCCTTGTCTAAGGGGAGCAGACCATTGTTTTTGAGTAATACGGTGCCCTGGCGAGCCATGTCGAGAGCCATCTGCTTATGCTTCTTGCATGCCACTACAGAAGAAGGGATGCGTGTCCATTCCACAAGAGAGTCATTATCGAAATCACCCAATTCGATGCGTGCCATAATGAGTTTCTTCAGACTCTTGTCCAATTCCTTTTCTGTTATCTCGCCCCTCTTGACAGCCTCGGGCAGAGCCTTGTATGCCGAACCGCATTCAAGGTCAGTACCGGCTCTTACTGCTGTGGCCGACGCCTCTGCAGCATCTTTCGATACCTCATGACAACCCTTGTCATAGAAATCTCTGATGGCCCAGCAGTCACTGGTAATCAAACCTTTATATCCCCATTCCTCGCGTAGTATCTGATGCTCAAAACGGTTGTTGCCGCAGCAGGGCTCACCATCTATACGCTGATATGCACACATAACCTCAGCCACGTTTCCTTCTTGTACCAGTGTCTTGAAGGCAGGGAGATAGGTCTCCCAGAGGTCGCGGGCAGGCAACTGTTGCACATCAAAGGAGTGTCTGTTCCATTCCGGACCGCTATGCACAGCGAAATGCTTGGCACACGCCAGCAGTTTGCGGTATTTGGAGTTCTCGGGACCTTGCAGTCCTCTCACTACGGCCAGTCCCATCTTGGATGTGAGGTAGGGATCTTCGCCGTATGTCTCCTGACCGCGTCCCCATCTCGGGTCACGGAAGATATTGATATTGGGAGTCCAGAAAGATAGACATTGGTATCTCTTCAACTTGCCACTCTTTTTGGCCTCTTGGTTTTTGGCTCTTGCCTCATCGCTCACCGCTGTGAACACATCCTGGAGCAGGGCATCATTCCATGATGCAGCCATGCACATGGTGATGGGGAAGACGGTAGCCGTGCCATTGCGTCCCACTCCGTGCAAAGCCTCGTTCCACCAATGAAACTCGGGAATGCCCAAGCGTTTAATGGCAGGCGACTGGTCCATCATCAACTTTGATTTCTCTTCTAATGTCAATCGTCCAATCAGGTCGTCTGCTCTCTCGCTTGATGACAGGTTAGGATTTTGGTAAGGCAGCATTTGTGCCAAAATCTGCATGTTGGCAGCCGCTGTTGCTATCAAGGCAACAATGAATCGTTTTTTAATGTTCATGATAGTTTGTTAGTATTAATAATAAGTGTTTTGTCTCAATATGTCAAGTATGTGATAAATGTCATTACCAGCATTTATTTTGATTTTTGTTTATCTCTTACAGGTGTTTGGCTGGGTATATGCTCTCCCACCAAGAATTATCGTTCTTGAGCCATTTGTCAAACCATGCCACCATGGTGTCTATCCATTTGGCTCGCTTTACGGGGTCCATGATACCATGATTCTCGCCTTCCACTTCGACGAAAGCCGTTGGAATGCCCAGCAGTTTGAGTGCTGTAAACATCTGTATAGACTCACCTACGGGAACGTTAGTGTCGGCGGTGCCATGAGTGAAGAGTATGGGTTTCTTTATCTTGTCTGCATTGTAGAGAGGCGAGCGGTCTACAAAGAGATCCTTGCGGGTCCAGGGGTAACTGTTTGCTGCCGACACTTCGCTGTAGGAGTAGCCCCAGTAGCCTTCGCCCCAGTAACTGGTATGGTCGGAGATGCCCGCATGCGAGATGCCGCATGCAAAAGGATTGTCTTTAGTCATCATATACTGTGTCATGAATCCACCATAGGATGCCGACACGCAGCCTATCTTGGTGCTGTCCACCTGCGGTATGTCTTTGGCAAACTGTCTGGTGGCATCGATGATGTCCTGTGCTGGGCCCTCACCCATAGTATTCACATGCCGTGCCGCCCATTCCTGACCGAAACCGGTAGCACCAGAGGGGTTCACAATTAGCACTATATATCCCATGGCATTCCAATAGTGGGCAGGATAATGGCTTCCATTGCCGAAGCGTCTGCTGGTGGGTGAGCATCCGCCATAGTAGTGTACTATCATCGGATATTTCTTTGCTGGGTCAAAACCTGTAGGCAGGAAATAGAAACCTGTCACCTTGTCGCCCCTTGCCGACATGAAACTCCATGATTTCACCTCACCCAACGCTATATCCTTATACATCTCTTCATTGGGCGCGAGGAGTCTCTTGACCGTGGCTTTCTTAGCAGGTTGCTGTATGAGATAGGCCTCATAAGGCACACATGGCGATGAACCGTACACAATGATGTTGCTACTGCTGGTGGCCATGTCCAAGCCGCTGAGGCACTCAAGGGGCTGACTGATCATTCGGCTTTTCAATGTCTTGAGGTCCAGTCTGTATAGACTTACAGAATCGCCGTTGGCTGCGGTATAATACACGCAGCGGTCGGTTTTTGAGTAACCGAAATTCTCTATTGATGTCTTGTCATCGGCAGTCACGGGAGTAACTTCGCGTGTAGCCCTGTCCATGATATATAGATGATAGTCAAACATACTTGGTGTCTGTCCCTCTTTCACTCTGTTGCCAATGCCTCCGAAGGCCTCGGGACTGGCATTGAAAACTATCTTGTTTGTGCCGTCAGCCCATTGGCAACTGCCTATGAATCCGTCTTTCTCCACCAGCATTTGCATGGTCATAGTTGTCAGGTCGAGGTCATAGATGCTCTGTCGTGTGGTAGGTCGCTGTGTCAGGCTATCGGACATAATGCTGATAAGCAGGTGGTTACCGTCTTGTGAGATATCATTGAGATGAACGGAGTGGTATGTATAAGTGAGAGGTTGCAGCATGCCTGTGGCAATATCATATTTTGCCAGCGAATATCTGTTGCGCCAATATGGCTGTCGGTCGTCGGGATGAACAATCTCAAACACACCTGTCTCTTTATTGCTGCCGTTGGTCATCTTGCTCATTATAAGGAATTCTTCATTGGGAGAGAAGGTAGGATAGCCATCGGGCAGTGCTTCGGTTATCACTTCGAGGTTTCCATTTTCTGGTGCTACGGCTATTAGTTGTGTCTTGCCAGAGATACTACGTGTATAATAATACTTGTCGCTCTTTGGCATCCATCGAGCACTTTCTGGAGCCAGTCTTTTGCTGCCCGTCTTGATGTTTATCAGTTGGGTTTCAGATTTTACCTTGTTCTCGCTGTCATATCCCCGGTATGAGATAAGTGCCCAGTTGCCTGATGCTGATAGTGATGCACTTGTAATCACCTTGGTCATTAGGTTGTCGGCCATGGTAAAGGTTCTTTTACCATTGTCTATGGTCAGCAGACTGCTCATGGTTATGTCAACTTTGGTGGAGTCTGCCACAAACTTTATTCCTATGCTATGTCCGCCAGGTGTGAGTGTTATCTTACCCGATCTGGTCTTGCCGTCCACATATATCTTATGGTCCTTGCATCCTGTTATCTTTATGTTTGCATCCTTGATATAAGAGGGTGCTGTGATGTCGAAGGCAATCATGTTTATGCTGCCTTTCTGTAGGTTAAGGCCAGCCAGTTCCTTGATATCAGCCTTGTTGGCAAGTGACATGTCTATAGCGGTATCAATGACTTTTAGATCCTTGAATTTGGTCTGTGCATTGTCAATGCTATCGATGATTATCGGGTTCACCACGTTGTATGGACCTGCTACCTTGGCTTTGGTCACATATATGCTATCGGCCATGGCACTAATGTGCGCCAGCATGCATGTAGCCACGATTGTGATAAGTGTTTTTTTGTTTCTCATATTCTGTATTGTATTAACCTTTAATTGTTTATTTCCGTTTCTCTTTTGTACATGTGCAGACCTTCTCTATGTGTCCGCTGGCAATGGTTATCACGTACACGGTGCCGTCGGTATCGGGCACATGCACTGTCAGTATGTTGTCATCTGTTTCGGTCTTTATTCCCTCTGCCAGCATAGCGGTAGTGGCTGAGTCGACATTGCAATAATAGACGATGCATCTTCTGTCCACTGTCTGTCCTTTTTTGTAATGCTGTGGGGTGGAGGAGTAGTTGGCATATAGTTTGGCTATGTCTATGGAACTGCTCTGCTCTCTGTCGCCAAATGCCATTCTGTTGTTTTTGTCAGCTGTTACCACGCCGAGATAATTGTCGATGTTTACCCATTGACTGCTGAATTCTATGGTCTTTTTCCCATCGGTGAAATTGCAGCCGTTTTGGTGATATAGAGTGCGTGATATGCGTGTAAACGGATCCACGCTGATGGCCATCAAACCACCACGTCTGCCGTTAATGGTCACGTCTTCGTTTGCTACCACATCATCCACATATACTATGGCATTGCCAGGAGTGGCATAGATGGAAAATGAATTGGATAGTGCACCATCGTTGGTATCTATGCTTCCATGCATGCGGTAACTATTTCCCTCAAGTGTATACTTCGCCTCTTTTGTTGGCTTAGCGTTTGTTTTCTTTCCCTCTATGTTATACCATCCGAGCATGTTGCCTGTGTTGTGGCACTTGTATGGCACCATGATATTGGTCATGTCTGGCGAGCATGGGGCGAAATATCCCGTATAACTTTTCAGTCCCTTGCTCCATGAGAAGACGCTGAAACGGTGTGGCGTCATGCTTCTTACTATATCCTGGCATTCAAACACGTATGCCTTCTGGTGCTGCTGGCAAAACTGCTTCCATGTGGTAGGTTTCATTTTGGCTGTAGATGCCATGTCGTGCAGCAGATATGTCATCATAACCCTATGTCCTTCTACACCCATACGCCTTGGACCTATGTCGCTGTTTAGCAGCCAACTACCATCGTTTGTAGTTGTTTGCCTCGCTTTTATATGCTTATATGCGAGGTTTTCGAGCATTAGTGCGTTGGGGTCTCTCAAGAGGCAGGCCGCTGTGGCATAACTGGTTATCTGGTCATAGAGAAACATGCTCCAGTCGTTTCCGTTGGGCATGGCCAATTCGCCGTCTGCCAGTGCCAGTCGACATAGCACCTCATCCATAACCTTCTGGTTGTTGTGCATCAGAGCATTTGTTTTCCATTTCTCTTTCCCTTTCTGAAAGAGTTTCAATGCAAGCCAACTCTCGCCCAATTCCTGCATCACCACATTCTGGTATGACGTGTGGAAATAGTTATGGTTTTGCAGTGTGAAATCGTCATATAGGTTGTTGCCCTTATACAGGTCTTTGACTCTTGTGCTGTCATATTCTGGGTCTATGATGGTGTTGTTGTTGGCATCATCCTTGTGCGAATAGCAGTTGATGGCAAAGTCTCTCAGTCTCTCAAACCATTTAGGTGCCAATTCATCATCGGGATACAAGCCCAGTGCACATGCCAACACATTGGTCTCCCATCCGTTCTCTTCTGCTTTGGTGTCGCCATTATATCCTGTAGGGATAGTGCGCTCCAACTCATAGTCACATTCCGCTTTTATCATCCTGTATACATACTCTTTCTGTTTGTCGTTGAGTATGTTGTCGAGGAAGAAAGTAGAGTAGGCGAGCGACATGGTCCACAGCGAACTCTCCCATACATGGTCTTTGACACACGTTGACCCCCAATATGCCTTGTTTGCAGTCACTTTCAGTTTGTTTGCCTTATGGGTGGAATAACCGAACACGAGCGATTTCTCTGCCATGAGTATTATCTCATCCCATGTTATTCCTTCGGGCAATCTCACTTTCCCCTTGCCATATCTATACAGGAATGCGCATATCATTGAAAAGTCTGCATTGGTGCGCACACCGTCTTCATTGCTGTGTCCTGCACTGCGAGCCTTGAAGAATCCGCACTGCTCGCCCGCACTATTGGGTTCCACGCAGTCATACCATATAGACTTGGCATATTGCATGTTGTTAGCAAGCATCTGAAGCAGGTCTCGCTTCATTGCTTTCTCTTTTACAAAGTGGGCAGTGATGGTACCTTCTGTTGGCGATGCCATGGTAATACCTTCTGTTGGCGATGCCATTATGGTGGTTTGGGCAGTCGTGGCGTCTTTAGCAGCAACATTATTGGCAGCAAACAAACCAATCATAATCATGAAAACCGCTTTGGTGACAGAGCAAGAGGTTAGGTGATAACGAGTCATGATAATTGTATATAAAATATCGAATGAGAGTTGGTGGATTTTTTGTTATTATTGTTTATGCAATCCGTTGAGGGCCATGGCAGGCAAGTAGCATATTCGAGTGAATTTATTTATATTTCGTCTCACCACTCCCCATTTAAGTACTTTCAAGTAATAGCATAAGGATAATTCGGCTGCCATAAAGATTCGCATATTCTTGAGGTGTCGTTTCATCATTATATTGATGACATGCCTCAGATATCTTCGCACATGGCTTATATCTTTGATGTCTTTATAGTGTGTGTTTATAAAGTCTTCTGCTATGAGCAGATAGAAGAATATGATATTGCTTTTGCCGACATATAGTTTTTGGTCGAGGTTTTTAACCATGATATGTAGCATCAGGCAATAGTCATGTATGGTCTTGTTGCATTTGCTGCTTCGTCCGCTGCTCATGATACCACTGATGTTTTTGCGATAGAAATAGGTTATGCTGGGTATGATGACATATTTGCCTATGTGATTGTAGAGTTGATAGTTGAAAGGCACGTCTTCGAAATACATACCTACAACAAATCTCAGGTTGTGATGTGTAATGATAGAGCGTCTGATGAGGCTGTTCCATGCTGTAATCTTCTTGGTATTGCCAAGAAAGAGATAATTGGCATCGTTTGAGCAGAATGGTTGTGTGTGACAATAGTTGTTGCATGCTCGTGTCTCGTCATACCAGTTGCCCACTATCAAGTCTGCGTCTGGGTGTACCTTGAGTTGTTCTGTGAGCACTTGCAATGTTTCGGGGTATAATCTGTCGTCGGAGTCAACGAAGAAGAGAAAATCGCCAGAGGCAGCCTCGATACCTGTGTTTCTGCTTGCCGACAGTCCGCTGTTTGTCTCATGTTTAAGCATTTTGATGGTCATAGCGCCGTGATAACCCTCAAATACATGTCTTGCCACATCCATGGAATGATCGGGAGTGCAATCGTCCACGAGTATACATTCAATCATGCCATGGTCATAAGTTTGGGCTATCACTGACTCTAGGCATTCAGCTATATACTCCTCGACATTATGCACGGGAATGATGATCGAAACTCTTGTCATAGTGCCAATTGATAATTGATGTGGCAAAGATACAAAAAATATTGCATATACCCAATTACTTGTAATAAAAATCATTTGTATTGCGCATATCTTGTTGTTGATGCCCTCTACCTTCCTAAATACCAAAGGGTGAGCCAACCCATGTTGACTCACCCTTGATATGAGATGATAAACTAAGAGATTAGTTTACCAATGGATAATAATCAAAGATATTATCTGATTACTCTTGTGGTGTTGCGCTGGCCATCGCTCATGGTGTCTACCTTTATCACTACACCCTTGTATGCGCTACTTACGCGTGCGCCCTGAAGATCGTAATAAACGGTGCTTACCACCTTGCTATTGCCATTGCCCACTGTGGTGATACCATTAGCTACGGTAGCAGTGGCTGCCTCGCCAAGACCACCCATCTCATTGGCTGCACGTACTGTCCATGTGGCAGTCTCATCGTCAACCTCATAGGTGTTGGTGGTGGTAACGCCGGCAAACTGGCCATTTTTACTTACTACCCAGCACAGTACATAGTCGCTGTTATCCCAAGAGAGAGTTTTGGCACCCTTGTCGATAACCACGTTGAGAGGAGCAGATGCCTGCTCGGTCAGAGCGGTAGGATCCCAGTCGTCATCCTGTCCCATAACGTTGGCGAGGCTCATGGCCTTCACTTCCTCGATGGTGAGGATTGGGTCGTTGGCATGCACGTTGCCTTCGCCGTCGGTCCACGAAGTGCGGCGACCAGATAGGTCGATGGTTGTACCTGATGTGAGGTAAGAGTTATATTCAGCAAAGCGCTTTGGCCATCCTCCGCTCATGTCAGCCCATCCATTGCCCAATGCGTTGGCATCCATCTTGGTATTGATGAAGCAAGCGATAGGAGTGCCGCTGCCCCATGGGCGACCGAGATAGAAGGTTACGTCTTTAGTCTCTTTCTTGATATAGCAGTTTTGGAACACATATCCATAGTTCTTGGCAGTAGAAGGAACGGCCAGATAACCGCCTCCGCCGCACTGCTGCAGTGTTACTTCATTGTAGAATACGTCACCCTTGCCGCAGAGGTAGTCGGTGCGTCCGCGCAATACGCCACCCTCGAAATAGAACTTTCCAGACTGGTTGTTTGATACGTATGTATCCTGATAACCCCAGAGGCATGCGTCTTTGAATACGGTGCGGTTCGACTTGTCGTTGAGCACGATATCACGTCCGTGGCCATCGCCCATAGAAGACTTCATGGTAAGGTTTTGGAAGTATGAATCGTGACCATCCTTATTGATGATGAGCACGTCGCCCTTGCCTATACCCTCGAGTGGGCAAGCAGTGCCGTAACCATTGTCCCATGTAGCCTCAGGAGTCTTGTTGGTAATCACTACGCCTTCCATAGACTCTCCGATGAACGATACGTATGGTGAGTTGAGATAAGAACGTGGATCTGGATAGGTGTTGCCATCGCCACCAGTAGTAGTACCGTTGGTATCAAATACATAGTTGCCGTTGAGGATGAGGATACGGTAGCGCTCTGTAGCGTTGGCGCCACGTGCATTGGCAGCAGCGAGAGCCTCGGTGATGGTTCCGTTGTTAGGCACGATGAAATCATAACCACCCTTGGCAATAGCTGGCTTAACCTTTGTCTGGAAATTGATGACGATATCCTCGGTGGTAGCATTGTCGGTGAGGTCTGCCACAGAACCGGCAGCCAGTTTAAACTGATAGTCGGTAGAGTAGGTCAGTCCCTTATATTCGCAAATCACTGTCTTGCCGCTGGCGGTCACGTCAAGTTCCATGTCGCCGATGGTAGCCTTGGCCGTTTCTGTCACTTTCACTTTCTCGTCGAAGGTGAGCACCACCTTACCATTGGCAGAAGCTCCCGTAGCACCGTTGGCAGGCACTGAACTTACGAGATTTGGAGCTGTGCCATCATTGATGAGTTTTGCTGTACCTACTATGAAGGAAGCGCCGAGAGCGATACCATCGTTGGCAGAAGCAGTACCTGCAACAGTAGAGGTCTTGTCGCTGATCCAGCGGATGTAAACCTTCTCTTTGTTGTTGGCATCTGCAGGCAAGGCGAATGTGCCATCTGTCCATTTCTTTGCACCTTCAATGGTGATTTTGCCTATAGAGGTCCAGTTCTCGCCATCGAGAGAGTATTCGATGCTCTGCACAGGATAAGCATTATAGTTGAATACCATAGATGTGATCACCTTAAGATCTGTGAATGCGCTTGCGTTTACGCAGGTCATCCAGAGATGGTGACCAACATCGCCGTTGGAACTACCTTGCACCCAGCAAACGGCAGCGGGACGACCCTCATAACCACCGGCAGCCTCCTGGCTCTTGTCGAGCCAACTCTTCTCTTCTCCTGCTTCATTGCGCATCACGAGACTTGCGGCATCATTGTCGGCAGATGCGAAGTCGGCAGCGCGACCGGCATTGCCACGACGGATGAAGTCCCAACCAGCCAGATAGTCTTCAGCAGCATAAGAAGCCACGAATGACTTGTTTTCGGTCATCGTTACAGCCATCTCGGCAGCGGTCTCGCCATTGCTCCAGTTGGTAAAGGTGAGGATTGGGTTAGAAGCAGCAGACATAACCACCTTGGTGCCTTCCTCATACATGTTCTTGCCGTCAACAACGGTAGGAGCGGGAGAGAGGCTTACCATATAGTCGTTGGCGCCACCCTCTACAGCAACGTCCAATGAATAGGTGTTCACTTTGCTGAAGTTTGCAGTGAGGGTTTCATTGGCGGTCACAGTATACTTGAACTTAGCATCGGTAGAAACCACGTTGCCAGCAGCGTTGGTCCAGTTTACGAAGTCATAGCCGAATGTCTCGGTAGCGGTGAGTGTAACCTCGTCGTTCTCGAGATATTCGTCAGAGTTTGGATATGCCGATACCTCTCCGCCCTCTGCAGGGTTGGCAGCGATAGTGAGTGTATACTTGTTTACAGTAGCCGTGGTGCCGTCCACCTTACCATCAATGGTCACGCGTCCGAAGAGACCATCCTTGGTGGCACCCACTCCAATAGTGGCGGTGAGATAGAAGCCGTCGCCTCCAGCAAGTTCAGCCTGCTGCTCAGCAGTAAGAGTGATATCATACTTATATACAGCCTCAGAGTCATAGGTCTTGTTTGATGTAGATTTACCTTGACGCCATGCTGTGAATGTGCCGAGTGAAACCACTGTACCATCGGTCTTGTGGGCGGACACTGTTACACCCTTTTCTGCGTCGGTGCCGCAGCGGTTGATATATCCTTCTACTCTAGTAGGAGTGAAGGTCAGACCGAGAGCTGGGCGTACAAACCAATTGAGTTCCTTAGTAGCACCGGCTGGTTTAAACTTGAGACCTGTAACATCTGTTGAAGTACCGTCGGTCATGGTAACCAAAGCTGTGCCAGATATTGTAGCGTCGCCATAGTCGAAGGCGAGAGTTGAGAATGCATCTTCTGGTGTGGCTGTGCAAGCACCTGGATTTGCAGGGTCATTCATAGCGTAAACCACACTTACAGGCTCGTCGTCATAGGTCTTGCCACCTTCGCTGCCGCCCTGCTTAACCACAGGCAGGATGGTCTGGATATATCTGTAATACGAACCGTCGCCAATCACGATATCAATAGTTTCTGCGCTGTTTGCCACAGTATAATTGATGGTTTGTGCGCTTGTATAGTCGCTTTGTCCGTCAATAGTTGTTGTGGTGATGGCGCCATACGCCTCCATAGACACCTGTGCCCCCTTTGCAGAAGGGATAGTAAACTTGGTTCCAGGATTCATCTGTGCCCAGTCCTTCCAGTTGGCATTGGCAATCTTGCCACCGTTGTTGGTATCGAAATCCATTTTCACGTCGATTGTCTCGCCATCCACTGAAGCCTGTGTCACCCATATACCCGTAACGTTCTGGTAACCAACGGTAGGAGCACCATTTTGTGTTTGGAAATCCCATTTGAGTGTCACCTCTGCAGTGCGGCCAGCCAATGATTTTGTGTTGGCTGTGAATACCGGTGTGAAGGTAACATCTGCGGTAGGAGTGAAGGTCTCACCAGCCTTTAAGGTGCTTGTGCCGTCGGTCCATCCAGTCAGTGTGTATCCCTCCTTATACAAGGTGAAGTTGGCAGGAATTTTATAGGAGTCACCCTCTGTCCATGTGGCGTTGGCAGGTACTGTGCCCTCAGCGGTCTCGCTACCCAATGAGTAGGAGATGCTATATGAGGTTGGCACGTATGCGCTCTTCTCTACAGCCACGTAGGGGCAATAGCCCATGCCGCTGATGGTCAGCGTGGTGGCCTCGCCATTGTAGTAAAGCTCGGTCACGTTTTTGCGGTCGTTTTTCCAGCAAGCCTTTTCGGGAGTTTTCTGTGCAACCACCTGGCCTTCGCTGTTCTTAACCACGATATCTGAGCCCGAGTAAGTGCACTGGCCCACGATAATCTTTACACCTCCATCCACGGGCACTGTTACCACGAGGTTGGTCATGCCATGATCACTGTGATACTTGCCACTGATGGTAGCCACTGCAGAGGCATCATCTTTGGCCACGCGAACTGTTGTTCCATTGTTCACTGCCACACCGAAGTCTAAAGCAGTGCCCTGCACTTGTTCTTCGGTTGTAAGCAATGTGCCCTCCTGATTATTCAGTACGGCACTGAAGTTTTGGAACTCAGCCCACGACATCGTTGTTCCCATCATCAGCAGGAACAATGTGATAAATGTTCTGAATTGCTTCTTCATTTGTTTTGTTTTTAGTTATTGTTAATAGTATGTAAATATTTTATTTATAAAAATAGTTTCTATTCTGTTAGTAGATAACCCCTTCTTAAGCGATGCAAATATACAAAAATTTTCAATACAAATAGTATATATCACATGTTTTTTGTTCTATAATGTAGTGTTTTGACAATTGTTCCCCTCAAAAATAACAATACTGCCACCCTTGTAAGGATGGCAGTATTGATTTTGGCTTGATATTTCTATAAGGTAGTAGATCTATGTGTCAGGATTCTATTTCACAATAGTCTTCTTTCCGTTGATTATATACACTCCCTTTTGCCCCTTTATGTAGGTTGGTGTCATCATGTAGCCATTAAGATTGTAGATGCTTGTGTTTTGATTATCTACTTTCACATCGCCGATACTATTGGTCACATTGTAAGTGCAAGTGATGTTATGGTCGACGCCGTCAATATATTGCACTTCATTGAGACTCACCACCACATTATAGGCAGTTTTTGCCTCATCAGGCACGGGTATGGTAATCTCCTCTCCGTTGCCAGATATGTCGGCTTGGTGGGTTATTTGGCTGTTGTCTACTATCTTGGTTATTCTGTCATTGCCTTGGGTATACTCAAATATCACACCGTTGTAGGTAAGTGCAGTCTTGTCGCTTATCCACAGAAGGATGTTGCTCACGTTGGTGAGTTGTGCGCCATTGTCTGGCGTAAATTCGGCAGTGATGTCAGAAGTTATCTCTTCGAATGGGATATCAAACTGAAATGCGCTCACCTGCCCCTGTCCGGCCGAGAATACCTTTGTTCCGTCGGCAGCTGTGATATTATAGAATTTTACGAACATTGATCCATAGTTCATGCCAGAAGGAACCATATTCATCGGGGTGCGTAGTTTGCCGGAGAGGTTAACAGAGACGGTGTTGCCATCTACGGTTACAGGCAGCGACTCGGCATAGAAGTCTGAAGCCTCTGCTGAACCGAAATTGAGTTCGCATACTGCTGTCTGCTGTTCGCCCGTCATCAGTGGCCCGTCGAACTCAAGTGTTATCATCGCCTTGCTGTCATCTTTCATCCAATATGAAAGGAATGTCTCGGGCATGGTCTGACCGATGAGCATTGTAGGCTTTGATGGTGCTAAGAAATGGAGCGTGAGTGTACCATTGTCTCCATATACCACGCTGCTGTTGGCTGCCGACCTTACGCCTGTGATGGTCATCACGAGATCTTCACCACCAGTGATGGAACCATTTGTCAGCCACTCATAGAGTTGGTTTTTTAGGTCAAACTGCAGTCCGCCCGAGTTTACGTTGCCTACTATTTCTGCCGACATGCCGTTGCAGGTCAGTGTAGCCTTGTCTATGGCCACGGTCATATTGAAATTCAATACGAGGAGTCCGCTACCCATGATGTCAAACACCGAGTTTTCGGATGGTGTCACGCTGGTCAGTTCAAGGGTCTGGCTACCCATGGTGAGTGTAAACTTCGAGTTGCTGTTGAGGCTGAAGGTGCTGGAATAGAAAGTCTGTCCGGCCTCCATGGCAAAGTCTATTCTCTGTCCGCCATCCACGTAGTTATGGTTATAGTTGATAGGCGTCTGCATAGTCTCGTCGGTGTATGGGCGTGGAAACTCTCCGTCGTTGCCGCTTATTACCACAATACCGCTTTGCGGAGCAGTAAACTTCCAGTAGGCTAACTTCATGCTGGGCACCGTATACTCTACGTTAGGTTCTATTACAGTCCAGTTGACGTCTTGCGCTGAAGCTGACAATCCCGAAATGACCATGATGGCCAATAGCCACAGCCTCTGCATATAAAAACCAATTCTTTTTTGTGTCATAATACTACTATAATAATTATAATTGTGTATTTATTGTTGCATAGATCATCATTAGCAACTTTTATCTCACGTTCAGTTTCTTTACTGTGGTGCTGCCATTGCATGTAGCTTTCACTATGATGGTGCCATGCATGGCATCGGCAGGTATGCATACGGCACAATTGCCTGCAGCTGTGGTGATCAAGGCACCTGTAGCAGAGTATACCTTTACCTTGGTCATGCCATTGGTGCCCACTGTTATCATACCCTCTGCCAGTGATATGTTGGCATGGTTGATATCATTGTCCACGCTATTGATACCATTGGTATAGCCGGGGAATTTTGCGAGTGCAGCGTTTATAACCTTGCCTGTGTTGGCATTGATGAGCATCACAACCATCTTGGCCTTGGTCACATCATCGAGGTTTTGGGGCAGGGTCAACCCAGTGATGTCTACGGTATATTCCTTGCCTGCCTCCATGGTTTGCGGCAGCAGACCCACGCTTCCGTTCCATGAGTCGCCCCAGCAGTATCTGGCCACATCTTTATGGTAGTAGTTGTATACTGTAGCGGTGCCATATCTGCCACCCTTGCCCCAGTCGCCGAGCACTGGGCTGTTCACGCTTGCCAATCCGTTAGCCTGTGTGGCCTTGATGTTATCCTCAAGCATCACGAAGAAGAGGTTTAGGTTGAGGTTTTTGGCATTCATGGCATAGCGCACGCTTACAGGGATATCGAAGGTGCCGTTGGCTTCATGATAGTTTACGCTGGCACTAATCTCTGCCTCTGCGGGCGTTTGCATCTCTTGTTCAGCTATGTCTGCCCAGAGGTTGTAACCGTTAGACAGTTCATATTCAAAGGTGTATGGGCTCTGCCACATTGGTTGGCAAACGATGCCGTTGCGGTTTATCTGTGCTGATGGTGCTGCCACATACACTCCGAGAGCCTCAGCATATCCTACTACGCCGGCGCCCATTGGGTCGTTATTATAACCATGTATGGATACTGGTATCACCAGGTCTTTGTATATGTTTTCGAGGTTTTCGAATGCCACTATGCCGAGTGGGCAGTTGGGGCAGGTCACACCAGTGTTCTCTTCCACTACGAGTCGTTTTACGGGTTCAAACTGCAGATTGTTTACATTGCTCTTCACCTCATCCTTGTAGTTGTCCAGCGCTATGGCAATGGTGAAGGTGTTAGCCTGGCTTGCCAGCAGAGGAAGAGGTTTGCTGAAAGCGAATGAGTAGGAGTCATTCTTCTTAAATGACATACCGCTTTCTGTTATCTCATCCACTTTATTGCCGTTTGCATCCTTGAGTATGAGTGAGATAGTTGAGAAGGTATCGCTGTCTGAGTTGTTGGTCACCTTTCCCTTTATTGCTATCTCGCTTTTATTTACCACGGTACCCTCATTTGCCAGGCTGAGCAGGTATTTGAGGTTGCGTTTTATTTCCACATCGTCTACAAATACCATGCTCTGGTCGTCGTTGTCGTTGAGGAATGCTATGTATACATTCTTGTATGCATACTCAGATAGGTTTATATTATACGATTGCCAATCATCGGCCAGGCCTTCCTCGCTTGCGCCTGGTGTCAGTTTCTCTTTGAATATCACCTTTCCTTGCGATTTCATGAGAGCCATGAGTTCGTCAGAGGCATAGCTGTAAGCTGTTTCGCATGGCAGGATGATCACTTTTAGACTATCTGTCTTGCTGTTGAGATAACTCTGTGCCTTGAAGTTCATCTCGCAGTAACTATCGGGAATGAAGAGTTGTGGGATGATCATCCAGTCGTCGCTCTTGCCTGCGGGTTGGTACATGGAGTGAGATGCAGCGCAATAGTCTGCACTCGTTTCCGACTCAGCCACTGAGAAGTTCCAAGGTTGGTTATCCTTGTCAAAGCCCAGTGCTTCCATTGATGCATTGGGAGTGAGGTGGTCACCCTCATATCTGAGGTATGTGCTCAGAGATGTCATCTGGTTGTTGAAGTCATCCTTGAAGAGTGTCTCATTGTCTGTAGATAGTTCGCGTTCGTAAGTACCTATATATTTTACTGTCTTTTTCTCGTTGGGATTGTTGCCTGTGAGGTCTGTAACTGCGCCTGCCTCGAGCACCACCGTATAGGTCTGTCCGAGATACATAAACTGCTGTGTAGCAGGGAATATCTTGACACGTTTGTCGGCGGTCAGCATGTTTAGATTGCATATCTTCTTGCCGTCTTCATCTCTTACGAGATAAGCGGATGCCGTGTCGGTGAGTGCAACATCGGCATCGAAGGTAAACACTACGGGCACTGATGAACTATAGGTTGCAAACTCGCTGTTCTCCTCTGGATAGATGCTTGTGATGGTCATCGGCTTGTTGTCTCTGCCTGTATAGGTCACGCTTATCTCATTGTTTGTGCGCTCAGTGTCGCCTTTCAGACATATACATCCGGCTTTAAACACCACGGTATAATTCTTGCCAGTCTCGAGGATTGTGGGTCTGAATGTGGCTATCACTGCTTTGGCATCGCTGGTGGTCACGGTCAGTCCCGATGCAGTGCGCACCACATTGCCTGTCTCATCTCTGAGTTCTACGTCGGCTTTTGTTCCTTTCACGTCCACAAATCTGTCGAAGGCCACGGTCACATTGAGCAGACTGCTGAATGTGCATCCGTTGGCAGGAGTGATGCTATAGTTGCCCAGCAGGTTGATGCTGGCGCATTCCTCTGAGATGTTCTTGCCCAGTTCCACCACATAACTCTGTGATTGTGGGTCCACCATGCTGTTTATAAACAGTCCATCGCCGCTCACCGACACTGGAGATCCTGTATTGTCGTAGCCAGTCTTCTGATAGAAATCGATGCCATAGTTCTGTTTCATGATCTGGCTGAATGGATACCAGTAGTTGCCATGTCTCACCGACCATTCGCGTATAGGAGTAGCCGTTGCTGGCGTGGCGGCATACACGTTTCCTGAGTTGTCTATGCCGAAGCCGCCATAGCCGTGACCTTCCTCTTCGTCAAAGAGTTCAAAGACGCCTGTTTCCATGTTCATTCTGAATGCGGCATCATACTCGTCAGGCACACCACCTCCGTTTTCCTTCACCATATAGGCAGTACCTGTAACCCATTTGCCATTGCTACTGATCTTCGGGTTTTGTATGAAATAGAGTCCCTCATGCATTGGTGTCCATGCCTTGGTATCGTTGGGAGTGAAGCCCACGAAGGTGCTGTTATTGGTTTGAGTATCATATATATATGAGCAGATACCTGCGGGCATGATATAACTTACAGACATGCTGACAAGCACATATCTGCCATCTGCAGATATATCATCAAAGCGCTGTTGGTGCTGGTCCTCATGAGTCATGTCGAGTCGTGGGCGGTTAGGCAATTCCTTGATACTATTGGTAGTGAGGTCCCACATGGCTCCCTCTATCCAGTATTCGTTTTCGTCGAAGTAAGCATTTCCTATTGCATATTTGCCGTCTGGAGTCACTGCTGTGAGCACAGCGGTGCCAGCCCCTTCGGGCAGTGGCAGATACTTCCATTTTTTTGTTGTAGCATTCCAGTAGGCAGGCAGTCCAGTATATCCTCCCACCACGATATTACCATCGTTTGACACGTCGTTGATGGTGCAGGCACCGTTGGCCAGCACGTCTTCGCTTGTTTGGATGATAACATAGGAATTATTTTTTATGTCTACCAATCTGGCCTGTCCGCTTGCCTTTGCATCGTCATAGGCGGGTTGTGCCACGCCCCACAGGCCATTGTCTGATATTTTCATCACGATAGAACCGTCTTCATAAGAGCAGTCATGAAAGGTAGGTACAATTGCCGTTTGAGCCTTGGTGTTGATAGTCAAGACCATAAGAGCAGCTAATACCAATAAAACCTGAGAAATTTTCTTCATAAAATCTACTATATAATCGTTAAACCTTGCAAAGTTACTAAATAATATTCTCATGAGCAAACATCATAATTCTTTTTCTTATAATTTAACACACATTTCCCTAACAATGCCAAGGTGCCGCTTCGATCAGCCCTCTGGGAAATATGGGGGTGGGGCTGCCTGCAAGGCAGTACCTCGCCATCAACGTATCCTCAAGTTGAATATCCTCTATGGCAAAACCATTCTTCTTCAGGAATTTGAATAACTCCTCTATGAATCAGCGACAAGTTACAAATTCGTTTTTTTGTATCTTTGCAGTGTGAAAAGTGGGAGATAAGATAGATCAGTTCTCGAGTTAAAAAAACACAGATTTTTTAACATGAGAATAAAAACGAGTTAAGTTTTAACATAAAAGGAAACATAAAGATACAAGATGACGAACGGAACATATACAGGTCATACAGGCTGGCGCGTTGGAGTCCCTCTGCCCCCTTTTGTTTGTTTAAACAAATAGGTCATCGAGAGTTAGGATAACATTGACATGATCCTTATATAAACCACTTTTTACACCGAATGTAGTGATAAGAGTTGGGATAAGGGCATGTTTAGTACCCGTTTCCATACGGAATAGTTCCAACCTGTTTGCCATTTTCATGTATTCTTCTTTATCGAGGACATACTCCGATTTTGAGTATTTGACCTCACATAAATTAATTGTAGAATCCGCACGGTCGATAATTATATCTATTTGAGCCCCATTGCCATCCTTACGGCATCTCCACGCATAGTTTTCAGTGCGTACACTATAAATACCAAGAGACTTCTTTATTTGGGGAATATGAGCCTGACAAATACGTTCAAAAGCTAATCCGTGCCAAGTGTTGACAGTAGGAGTCTCAATATTCCGCGACCAATAGTGTTCATCTCCTATGTGCTTTAAGACAATGGTATTATAAAAAATAGTATAGAAGTCAACAAGTTGAAATATTGCAGAATTGGTTTTTATCCTGTTGCTCCTTACATTATATCTGCGCACGAAATCACAATATACCAAATCTGTAAGTTGATTGCCAAGACGTCCATTATTGTCAATTTGCAGTGATTTTGCTATTTCCTCACGAGTCATACCCTCAGGGTGCTTCACTAAAAGCGAAATGATGTCAAGATATGGTTGGGGATTGCGAAACAAAGATGAAAAAAGCCTGCGATATTCTCTTGCCATTTCTGCGTTTTCAGAAAAGAACAGTCGGTCAATACCGATAGCAGGACTATCAGAAACACGGAACAGACTCATATAATATGGCACTCCACCTACAGCCATATATACTTGTAGAACTCCAAGACGTTGCCATGAGAAGCCTTTGGAATGAAAGTATTCTTCACATTCAGCCAAGGTAAATGGACGTAATGCCATCTCATGGGTAATACGGTCGTGAAGTCCTCCATGATTGTCTATGACATTTCTTACCATCCAAGAAGTAGCTGAACCACAGACAATCAACATGATCTCAGACTGCCAATTGGCCCAACTATTCCAAAAATGCCCCAAAGCATTTACAAAACCAGCCTTGGGAGTATCAAAACAAGGAAGCTCATCAATGAATATGACAGTTCTTTTGCCCTTCTCAATCTTTGTTTCCAACAACTGACGGAGCGCAAAAAACATATCAATCCAAGTCGTGGGCTTCTTTCCTTCATAACCATACGCTTTCAGAGCCGTATAAAACACTGAAAATTGCTCATTACGGCTACCTTCTAACACTCCGGTTACATCAAAAGCAAAATCATTTTGAAAGAAATTTCGCACCAGAAACGTTTTGCCAACCCTGCGTCGTCCAAAAAGGGCAATAAACTCCGAACTGCCAGAGTCAACATATTGGGTTAACAATCGTTTCTCTTCATGGCGACCTATAAGCTTATCACTTGTCATCATATATTATTGAATAATTGATTATCACATTTTCTCCACAAAAGTAATAAAAAAAAGGCAATAATATGCCGATAGTGTGCGAAACTTAAGATTTTTTATCAACTTTCGCACACTATCGGCATATTATTACTATAATAATCAACAATACTTAGGTGATTCGCCATACTTGATGGGCAGAAGATTGCTGTCCTGAAGGCAGAAGATGAGAATCATCAGATTGCTGACAGTACTGATTATGCCAAGTATGAGATATACTGGCTTAGACATTACCTCGATGACATGATACAGATTTACTTCACACGTAAACACCGCAAAAACTAAGGTGCCCTCATTAACTCGTGAAGATACCTTAGTTGGTCAAAGAAGACACTTTCACAGGGCAACCGAGGAGTCGCCTTTCGGCTATACCCACTTGAAGTCGTTTACTGTGCCCGTGGCAGAAGAGAAACTGATGCCTACCTTGAATATCTTGCGTGGGTCGGCAGCGTATGGCAGGGCATACCCCTTATCTTCTATCTGCTTCAATGCTATGTCTGCCGTGGAGTTAAGCTTGAGTTCAAAGATATAGACATAATCGGGGCATTCCAATACACAGTCTATGCGACCCTGACTCGTTTCCTTCTCAACCAAAGTGTTGTATTTGCTCAGCATACGCAGGATGAGATAGAAGGTAAGATGGAAATAACGCTCACATTCCCTCTCGTCATCCTTACGCTGGAATCGGTAGGTGATATTGGACAGGAAGGATGTGAGCTGGAGTTTGAATTTATCCAAGTCGCCAGCTTCAAGTGAGTCGCTCACATCACCAA